>NZ_CFHRBF010000020.1:0-195598 GCF_984380535.1 Thalassoroseus sp. | reverse complement strand
TTTGATCGCGAGTGAAACACTCCGATTGCAAGTCACCTCGATCGAGCAATCGATCAAGAACAGCAATCGCGCTAACAACGTGATCGCCACCGCCGATGGTGCCCTTGGGGAAATCGGTGGATTGCTCAACCAGATTCGCGGTCTGGTTCAAGAAGGCTTGAACGACGGGGCGTTGTCGCAAGCGGAAAAAGAAGCGAATCAGCTTCAGATCGATACGGCTTTGTCCGCGATCAACCGAATTTCATCGAATACATCATTCGCCGGCGACCGACTTCTCGACGGCAGCAAAGCGTTCAACACATCGATCTCGACCGCTGACTCGGCAAAACTTTCCGACTTCAAAATCAACGAAGCCGTCCTCGGAACCAACGAGTCGATCGAAATCGAAGCCACAGTCACCAGCCAAGCCGAGAAAGCCCAGTTGGCTTATTTCGGTGGCGGACTGACCGAACGATCCACGATCGAAGTCGGTGGTGCGAACGGCAACGAATTGCTGTTCCTGGGTGATTCCGCCTCCGTCGAAGACATCGCCGCCGCCATCAACGGTGTGAGCGATTCGACCGGCGTGAACGCCGCCGTCAAGAACGCCTTGCAATTGGGAAGTGAAGAAGGCGTTGCCGCCGAACTTTCCGCCGCAATCGGTTCCGCGACGGCTGCCACCTTCAGCTTCAACGCGATCGAAGGTACAGCCAGTTCGTTGGACTTTGAAGCGGTTTCGGAAGTCGCTGCCCAACAAACGGTCGTCATTGGTGCAACCGCACAAGCGACGTCGAACTCCATCGTCACGTCTGGTGCCGGTGCAGGGGCGATCACGGTCGCTGCGATCGCCGGTGAAGCTGCCGACGGGACCGCCGGTAACGATATCAACATCGTCTTCACCGACGCCGGTGCCGGCAACGCTCTCAGCGCGACCTTCGATGCCGATAGTCGTGAAATCCGAATTGCCCTCGATACCGACACTCCGGGGAACAACACGGCAGCCGCCATCGAAACCGCGATCGAAGCCATCAACATTGACGGCGGCGGCACGGACTTCGCTGTCACGGTGGACAACGCTGGTACCTTCGACTTTGCCAACGACGGTGGAACCACGGTGGCGTTGAACAGCAACACCGCCGGTGCGGATAACACGCTGACCATCGATGCCGACACCGCTGGTGCCGCTGGTAACAACATTCAAGTGACGTTCACCTCCGGTGCCGCTGCTGCCGTTAGCGTTAGCGGAGCCGGAACTGAAGACGATCCAACCGTCATCGCCTTCACGGTTGCTGCCGGTAACGATATCGACGACTTGCAAGCCTTGTTGGCCGCTGGGGCAACTCAGGACGCAGTCGATGCAGCTGCTTTGATCACCCTGTCTGCCGATGATGAAACGGCTACCGGTTTCAATTTGCCGTCCGGTAACGTTGCCCTCGAAGGTGGTTTGGATACGTCGGACGTGACCTTCACCGCCAACGACGTCGGAACGGCCGGCGACGACCTCACCGTTACCGTCACCAGCGGTGCGACGGAGAACTCGGTTTCGGTCTCTGGTTCTGATGTGACCTTCAACTTGCGAAGCGACGCCACTGTCGCTGACTTGGTCAGCTTGCTCGACGATCCCCAAACCGCCGACGAAGTTGCCGCCGCGGAATTGCTGAGCATTTCCTACAACGGCAGCGGTTTGATCCCGACCGACACCATCGCCAATACCCAAGCCCAAACGAACTTGGCTGGCGGTGTCGATACGGAAACCGTCACCTTTACCGCTGATGTCGCTGGCGAAGACGGCAACGATCTCGCGGTGAATGTCAGCACCGGGGCGTCCGCAACGAGCGTGTCGGTCGATGGCAATACGGTGAACATCAGCCTCGCGACTGGTGCTACGATTGACGACTTGGCGACTCTTCTCGATAGCCCGTCAACCTCTGGTGAAACCGCCGCAGCGGCATTGCTCGACATCAGCTATTCCGGCTCGAACGCGACTTCCGTTGTGGCCAACACGGCGACTAGCGAAGCCCTTACCGGCGGAGCGGAAGCTCCAACGATCGACATCACCGCAAAAACCAACGGCGATGCCGGTAACAATATCCAAGTTCAGTTCGCAGCTGCATCCTTGGCCGATGCCGAACCTTCGGTGGCGATCACCGGTGCCGGCACTGAAGCTGACCCGACGATCATCACCTTTACCCTGGGAACGGACAGCAGCGGAGCAGTCAACTCGACCGTCGCCGACATCCAAGCTCTGTTGGCCGGTGGTGCCGAAGGCAGTGCTGCTGCCACCGCCAACGATTTGATCGAAATCGCACCGGCTGAAGGCACCGCCACCAGCACCGTGATTTCGGCCACCACGTTGAACACCGCCGAGTCACTGATCAACGGAACCGACTCGACAACCACCTTGACCGTGATCGACAACCGAGCCGATGGCTCGACAGGCACGATCAGCGTCGCATTCGCGGTTGGCACCGGCGACGAAATCAGTGCCACGGTGGGTACTGCCGACGAGGATGGCAATCAAACCATTACCTTCAACCTCGTCGACGACACAACCGGTGCGATCACGAGCACCGTAGACGACTTGAAGGCCTTGATTGCCGAAAGCGATACGCTTCGTGACCTGGTTTCGATCGACGGTACCGCCGGTGGAACCTTGTTCTCGCAATCCGCTACCGAGCTTCAAGGTGGCGAAAATGCGGCAGTGGTGCTCTCAAGTGTTAACTTCGGAAGTGCCGAAAGCGTTTCGCTCAACGTGTTGGGTGGGTCGTTCGACACCGTCGACACCACCGGTGCAGTTTCGAGTCGAGACACGGGTTTGGACATCGGCGTTACGATCAACGGGCAAAACGCCTCGTCGAGCGGATTGGACGCCACCATCCGAACCAGCACGCTGGACGCGACGATCTCATTCCAAGCAGCCAGCAACCTGGTCGATGAAACCACCAGCATTAGCGTGACCGGCGGCGGAAGTCTGTTCCAAATCGGTCAGGAAGTGAACCCGTCCGGTCAGATCGGGATCGGTTTGGAAGCCGTCAACACCGCTCGACTGGGTGGCATCACCGGAAAGCTGTTCGAACTTGGTACCGGTAACGGCAAGAGCCTTCTCGATGTGGGCTCGGGCGGGATTTCCGGTCAGGATTTGGTCGACATTATCGATCAGTCCCTCGAACGGGTAACGACACTTCGTGGCCGACTCGGGGCGTTGCAGAAGAACGTGATCGAGACCAACATCTCGACGCTCGGTGTGGCCTTGGAAAACATTTCCGAAGCTCGAAGCCAAATCACCGATACCGACTTCGCCATCGAAACCGCTGCGATGACGAAAGCTCAGATTCTGCAGCAATCGGGTATCTCGGTGTTGTCGATCGCCAACCAAGCTCCGCAGCAAGTTCTCAGTCTGCTGGGATAATTTCGGAATTTGGGTTGAACATTTGATTCTTGCGACGTGTCCATTTCGATGGGCACGTCGTTTTTTGTTGATCTTCGAAGCTGTTTTGCGTTTCTAGCCTGAGTAAACTCCCTAATTGACGGACCTCTTTGCCAGGAGTAGAGTGAATTATTGTCGCTCGAAAGTGGCACCATAAGCCGGGCCGTCCCATTTTTTAAGGCTTTGTTAGCTTCGAACTTCCATGACACAAAAACTCGGCGAACTTATTCCATGCGGCGGAGGCGACCCGATTCCGCTGATGAAAACCACTTTGCTGGTCGGACGACGCAATCATTGCGATATCACCCTGCATTTCCCCAATGTTTCCTCTCAGCATTGTGAATTGACATTCGAGAACGGATACTGGAAGGTCCGCGATCTCGGCAGTGCAAATGGTATCAAGGTGAACGGAAATCGCTGTGACACCAAATGGTTGCAACCGGGTGATATTGTCACGGTCGCGAAACATCGCTATGAAATTCAGTTTGAAGCCAACGGACCGGCCCCTCAAGAAGCATCCAACGACGTGATGTCCATGAGTCTGCTTGAGAAAGCCGGTATCGAAAAGCCACTCCGACGACCGAAAAATCGGAAATCCGATCGGGAAATCGACGCCAAGCAGACCTTGGGAACACGAGAGAAAACACCAGTTGAACTCGATCTCGATCCCGATGAAGACGAAGCATTGAAATGGCTCATGGATGATTAGAACGGATTTGAGGATGAAGCAGCGCTCGGAATTCCAGTTCTTGACGTTTCCACAGTTTCAACGACGGCCGTTGCTGCGGAAATTCGCACCGTGAGTAAACGCAAAGGACAAAAACGACGGGTCGAGTTCCGTAAAAACCGCGAGAAGAAGGCCCGTCGAAACGATCTCACGCGAGACGCACTCAAAGCCGGTGACAACGAAGCAGGAATTGCCGATCTCGCTGCCGAAGAACGCCTAAGCGGAAAAGGCGACCTCACCCGGCATCGCACGGTGATCGGGGTCGTCGAGGACGAAAACGGCCACCTCATCCGTCAGATCGACGAATCCCAATGTCTTGATGGGCGTGTGATTACGGCTGTCGGGCTTAACTCGATCGTCCAATCCACAGATGGGACTCAATACGAGTGTACGGTCCGCCGGGTTGTGCGAACCATCGCGCGAGATGCCCGAAATGCCGTCACGACCGGCGATCGTGTCAAGTTTCAACCCGCTGGGCAAACATTGCCAAGTGGCATGGAGCAGGGCGTGATCGAACGTGTCGAACCACGACACGGCGTGCTTTCGCGACAAAGCGGAAACCAAGAACACGTCATCATCGCGAACATCGATACTGCCGTCATCGTAGCGTCCGCAGCCGATCCGCCGTTAAAGCCCAATCTGATCGACCGTTTCCTTGTCTCGGCAGAGAAGGGAGACGTATCCGCGATTATCTGCATTAACAAGGCGGACCTCGTCGACCCTGCCGAACTTCAACCGGTCGTCGGACTTTATGCAAGACTTGGATATCATGTCATTCTCACCAGTGCCGAAACCGGGTTAGGCATCCCGAGACTGCAAGGATTGCTCGCCGGGAAGCAGAGCGTGTTTACGGGGCAAAGCGGTGTCGGCAAAAGTTCGCTGCTGAATCGAGTTGAACCCAGTTGGCAACTGCAAACCGGGGCCGTCAGCGGTTGGTCTCAAAAAGGCACTCACACCACCCGCCGGGCGATGTTGCTGGAGTTGAACTCCGGCGGTTGGGTCGCTGACACCCCCGGCATTCGGCAATTCGATCTGTGGGATGTCGCCAAGGAAGAAGTCGAAGCGTACTTCATCGAGTTTCGTCCTTTCGTCACCCGATGCCACTTCCCCGATTGCACGCATACGCACGAAGACCGTTGTGGCGTGAAACTCGGCGTGCAAGAAGAACTCATCTCACCGAGCCGCTACGAAAGCTATTGCCGCATCTTCCAAGGTGACGACTGAACAGCGAACCGAGACAGATCGGAATTGAAGCCATGAATCATTCCGCGAGATGGTGTTTGTTTCTGGTCTGCAGTCTGTTCGCAAGCAACGAGAACTCCACCGCTGCGACGCGTCCAAATGTGGTGATGATCATCTCGGATGACCAAACCTATACCGATTTTGGTTTTATGGGTCATCCGCAGGTGCACACGCCGCATCTCGATCGGTTGGCGTCACAGTCGGCGCGGTATCCCAACGGCTATGTGCCTAGTAGCGTGTGTCGGCCGTCGCTAGTGACATTGCTCACCGGATTGTACCCGCACCAGCACGGTGTGCATTTCAATCATCCCCCACCCGGCTTCGGGAAGCTCACGCGATCAGAAGGAATCGATAAAACGGAGTACGATCGGCTCAGAAACCGGGCGACCTCACTCATTCGTGCCGTTCCCACGCTGCCACGAATTTTGGCCCAGAACGGATACCGTTGTTTCCAGACCGGGAAATACTGGGAAGGTCATTGGCGAAACGCCGGTTTCACCGCAGGCATGACGATCGCGGAACCCTCGGAACCTCCGGGAGCCCTCGGCAACAAACGCCTGGCGAATGGGGATCTCGTCGCCCACGGCAACGGTGATCACGGGCTCGTCATCGGTCGCGAAACCATGCAGCCGATCTTTGATTTCATCGACGATTGCCAAACCCAGAATGACCCATTTTTCATCTGGTATGCTCCATTTCTCCCACACTTGCCCCACGATGCCCCACAGAAATTCCGCACGCGATACGAGAACAATCCCGACGTCCCGCGTCATGCGATTCCTTATTACGCGGCGTGTTCCTGGTTCGACGATACCGTCGGGCGGTTGGTGCAGTATCTCGAAGACACCGAGTTGACGGGCGATACGCTGTTCGTCTTTGTGGTCGACAACGGTTTCACGCCCGACGCTAAACAACCCATGAGTGGCGGCGACTTCAATTACACGAAAACCAGCAAACGTTCGCCCTTCGAAGACGGCTTACGCACCCCGATCCTCCTCCGCTGGGATGGACACACCACGCCCGCTACGCACTCGGAACTGTGCCACAGTGTGGATCTTATGCCCACGATTCTAGACGCGTTAAACCTTCCACAAGCAGTCGCCGATCTGCCAGGGCAAAGTTTGTGGTCATCTGCAATCGGAACGGCCCAGCTCGCCGAGCGTCCGGTGTTTGGTGAGATCTATCCTGGCGATGCATCCGTACTGCATAACCCGTCTCGCAACGTTGCCTACCGTTGGATTCGCGACAGACGTTACAAGTTGATCGTGCCTCACTCGCGTGCCCACGAAAAGCCATGGGGCCGATACCTGGAAACGCCTGCTCTATTTGATGTCGTTGCCGATCCGCACGAACGACAGAACCTGGCGAATCTCGCGGACCAAGCTCAGCGAGTGCAACAACTGCGAGACCAACTCGATGCGTGGTGGACACCGACGGACCGCTGAAACCCTGCCCCGTCCATCCGCACAATCGCCCTACCAACTCGATTGACAATCAATTATCGTGATATGTTGATCGAAAAGGAAAACGCGCCCCAACACTTGCGATGTCTTCTTTGAATTCGAACCCATGTTACAGCTGACCGAAAACACTTCCACACGGAATGGCCGTTGGACCCGACGCGAATGGTTGCGGATCGGTGCGGCCGGTCTCGGAGCGGGCTTGGCAAATGTGAGTCGAGCCAGCGAACCGGCGTTGCGGGGTCCGGGGTTCGGCAAAGCGAAGTCGGTCGTGTTGATCTTTGCCAGCGGCGGACAAAGCCACATCGACATGTGGGACCCGAAACCCGACGCACCGGCCGAAGTTCGGGGCGTCTTCGGAACAATCCCGACAAGTGTGCCTGGTCTTTTCTTCGGCGAACATATGCCCCGCTTGGCGAAACTCGCCGACCGCATGACCGTCGTTCGTAGTATGTCCCACGAGGACTTGGATCACGGATCGGCGGCGTACTTAAGTCTGACCGGCCATTACCACACTCGCCGGTCTTCGAACCCGCCGCCACAGCCGACGGATTACCCTTGTCACAGTGCAATCTTGAAGCGAGTCCGACCGAGTTCGGCTTTCGTGGAACCTGCGGTGCATGTGAACGGGCCGGCTATCATCGCACCGAATAACATTGCCCCGGGTCAGTTTGGCGGATTCCTTGGGCGAGAGTTTGATCCGCTCACGGTTGGCGATGTCACGCACGAAACCGCCGTTGTGCCGGGATTGGCTCCGCAACTGGATTTGCCCCTATCTCGGCTTTCGCGACGACAGTCGCTGGTGGAAACTCTCGACGGAACACGGCGTCAGTGGGAACGCAATTCGGAAGCCTCCGACTTGGCCGGCTTGTACGATCAGGCGCAACGTATGCTCGCCGAACCGAAGACGCGGTTGGCGTTTGATCTGTCCCGCGAACCGGTTGAGCTGCGAGAACGCTATGGCCATAATCGTTCCGGTCAGGCGTGTCTGCTCGCGCGACGGTTAGTCGAGGCGGAAGTGCCGTTGATCACGGTCATTTGGAACCATCATAGTCGCGGTCAGGACATGCACCCCGACACTACCGAATTCTACGGCTGGGATACCCACAACGACATTTTCGATGCCCTGGAAAATCGCTTGTTGCCACGGTTCGATCAAAGCCTATCCGCGTTGTTGGAAGACTTGGAAAATCGTGGTCTGCTCGATGAAACCCTCGTGCTGTGTTTCGGGGAATTCGGTCGAGCACCGCTTGTTGCCTTGGAACCGCGTTTTGCGGGCGCTTCGCCCGGTCGCAAACACTGGGCCGCGTGTTACTCGGTGATGGCGGCCGGTGCAGGGGTCGCGCGGGGCGGCGTCTTGGGTGCGTCGGACAAGTTGGGAGCGTATCCGAAATCGCAGTCGTACGGCCCCTGGGACCTCACCGCGACCATCTTCGCAGCGCTCGGCATCGACCCGGCCGCTCACTACACCGATCCCACCGGTCGCCCCTACAAAATCGCCGAAGGCACACCGATCCACGGGTTGTACGCTTAAAAGCCGAGGTTCCCTACAGATGCACCGGAATCCAGCGTTCTTGTTCGTTGGGGCCGGGTTTGGCGTCGGACTCGATGAACGGGATCGCTTCGCCGCGGGTGTGGTAGTCTTGTACGATCGCTTTGAATGCGTCGACCACTTTCCGCAAGGCGTCTCGCTCGCTGGGACCTGATCCTTGAACATCCGGCAGGTTCACGCACCGCGCAACGACCGGGCCACTGCCGTCCGGTTGGGAGACGAACACGCGACAATCAAACACCGGCACGGACCCGCCGCTGGTAATCGGCAACGATTTGGAATCAGGCGAGTCAGCCACCGGTGTTCCTCATGAGAGAGAGATTGTGAAAAGGCGAGTTACTTCTTTTGCAGCTCTTTGCGGATCGCCGCTTCGACGGCTTCATGGGCAATGCCGTTGCCATCTTCGTCGCTGAACTGAGCCGCCACTTGCAGCTTGCGATTCAAGATTTTGTAGTGAGGCAACGCACCATCGGGCACGCCGAATTGTTTCATGCCGTCTTCGTCGCTACCGAGACTGCTCATCAAGTTCGTGAACGTCGCCTTTTTCGCCTTGAGAAACTTGAGGGCTTGTTCCTGAGTTTCTTGATCCGGTTCGTCCATGCTCACCGAAATCACAACCAAATCATGAGCTTTGTATTTCTCATGCCATTCGACGGTGGTCGGGAAACCTTTCAGACAGGGAATGCACCAAGTTGCCCAGTAGTCGATCAGAATGACCTTGCCCTTATGTTTCACCAGTTCGGCTTTGAACTGCTGCGGCGTAACGACCTTGACGGTGATCGGCTGGTCATCGGCACTGAATACCGGCTTCGAAAAGCTCGCGAGTAGAATCCAACCGACGAGTAGGGAACAAATAACGTGGCGTCCGTGCATAGTTTTCCTCCTGAAATAAGACTGTGTGACGGGTCAGTCCGCCGAGTCTGCAGGGTACTCGATTTCGCAGCCGAACGGCAACGTCTCCGCAACTTCTGGATCGCGTTTCTGCAAAACCGCTTCGATCGCATCCCGCAGGTAGTGATACTCAACGCGTGTCACGTCTTGATGGTTGTCGAATGCTCCCATGTAACGGACACGCCGCTGTGCATCCAGCACAAAGAACGTCGGCGTTCGAAACACGCCATAGGCACGACCGATTTTCTGCGAACCGTCGTGGAGATAATCGAAGGTGAAGCCGTGCTTCTTCGCATGTGTTTTCATGTGTTCCAGTGAATCAGCCGCAAACCGACTGCTACTGATAGCCACACAGGTCACATCCTTGTCGTCGAAATCCGCAACCAGCTTTTTCCAGCGGGGCAAATACGCGGTGGCCATCGGACAGTGATTCGCAATAAACGCAACCACCACAACCGACGATTTTCTGTCGTCTGCGAGTGAATGCGTTTTTCCGTCCGTGCCGGGAAGTTCGGTCCATAACGGTGCTTTGTCACCGACATCGAGCTGGCGATTGAACTTCCCAGCGTGAACGGAAGAGGCACACATGAGAATAATGGCGAGCAGAAAGAAACAACTTCTCATCGGCACACATGACTATGTTGTTCTAGGGTGCCACGGCTCTATGAGCCGTGTTTCTCTAGGCACGTCACTCGGCACGGCTCACAGAGCCGTGGCACCCGAGTTCTGACTCACTGACGTTACTTCTGCAACTCGAATTGCAGATCGTTCTTACCGACAACAACGTTGCAACGAAGCGGGCTGGATTTCTCGTTGGCGAACTTCGCGGGAACGAAGCCGTCTTTCTCAATCACAACTTGATACTCCCCGGGCAACACACCAGGAAGCCCACCGCTGACGGCCACAAAATTGCCGGCGTTGTTGGTGCGACCACGCGCAATACTGCCCGCCGCCCCGGTCGGAACGAACCGGACAGCAGCACCGGCGAGGGGTTCGCCGTTCAACGTCACAAGACCGGAGACCTTGGCGGCTTCCACTTTTTCCAATCGGTATTTGTGCGGCTTCGGTTGGGCGACTTCACGGATTTCGGCGGCGAGTTGTTCGATCTCTTCGTTGAGTTTGGCAACTCGCTCGTCCATGCCTTCGGTCTGTTTGGTCAATGTTTCAAGTTGCTTCTGGTTCGCCTCGTTCGGCGCATCGGCAACTTGCTGTTTGACGCGGGCGTATTGTTGGAACCGCGACCATTCCCCCCGCATGCTGCGGATCGGTCCCGCGTTGCGTTGCTTGTTGAGTTCGGCGACTTGCATCGCTTGCTGATACTGCGGAGTCTTTGGGTTTTCCTGCAGTTCAATGTGCCGAGCCAGTTGCTGAGCCGAATACACACCGACCACTTGGTCATCGATCGTCAATTGATAGGAACCGGCGGGCAAGTCGTGAACTTCCAAGGCTTCCCGACTCGCTTTGTGACCAAGATGCAGCATTTTCGCACCTTCCTGCGCTTCTTCCGGCAGGACCCACGGTAACGCATCGGCCGTCCAAGTGAAGGAGAGGCCATCATCTTCGATCCGCAAATCAGTCAATTTGCCACCGGAAACTCGGCTGACAGGTTTGCCTTTCGGACCTTGAGAAACGCGAATACTCGACAGTGGTTTTCGCAGGCCCATATCGTTGATGATTGCGAATGCCATCACGAGTTGCCCGTTCGGGCCGGGATGAACGGCATCGGCGATCATGGTGAAATTCGGATCGGTCTTGCGAGCTTCGATCGTCAAATTGTTGAGCGGACCGTGCATGTCGACGAAGCCATAACCGTTCTTCATCGCTTGTCGTTGCAGCCATTGACCGTAATACGCCAGCACTGCGTTATACTCTTCCATCGCGCCGCCGGACGCTTTCGGGTCACGCAGCAAACGGGCGCGGGCATCGAACATGGTCGGCGTCATCAACACTGGTTTGGCGCCGGTTTCTTTGATCTGCTCGACGACTTCCGTCATATCGGTTTTGTAGGTGTCGAACACTTCCTGATTGAACGGCTGATACCGTCCATCATTCATCCCCAAGAGAACTGTGACGTACTTCGGTTTGAAGTTAGCCACGTCCCGATCAAACCGCTGTAACGCGTCCCACGCTTTCGCACCGCCGACACCGGCATTGTGAAAGCGAATGTTTGCTTGCGGATACCGAGTGAAGAAAAAGTCTTCCACATACTGCGTGTAAAGACACTGGTGCGTGATGCTGTCGCCGAGGAACACCAGGGTGTCGCCGTCCGCCAACTCGATTTTCGCCAGCGGTTCGGGAAGTTCCTCCGCCGAGGCGGATGCCAACAACGTCGTCAAACAGATCGACAAACACGCGACGAGACGCACTCGCCAAGTGGAAGCATTCAGCAACATTTACCGACTCCTTGGAACGAAAGGTCAAGATACCGAGTCGGTTCATGCTACCGCGATCGGATCGAAAACCGCAAACGCACCGAGGATTCCCGTCTCACCTCGTCACTCACCCGACGTGCGTTTGAGCAAGAGAATCGTCACATCGTCCGGTGGCAACTTTTTGGGATTGTGTGCCAAGATGCGTTCGCGAAGAATGGCCAACAATTCCGTGGCGGATTGGTCGGCGTGGTCCTGAATGAGTTGTTGGATGCGATCGGCCCCGAACGGTTTGTTGTTGTCGTCGGCGAGTTCCCATGCACCGTCGGTCATTAACACGAGGATGTCCCCCGCAGCGAACTGGCGTGGTTCCCCGGCGTCGTATTCAAAGTCAGACACCACCCCCAACGGCAACCCTGTGGCATCGAGGGTATCGAACGTTCGCGACTCCCGACGAAACAAAAACACCGGTCCATGCCCGGCGTTCGCAAAACTCAGAACGTGCGAAGTCGGATCTAACGCTGCGAACAAGCCGGTGATGAATCGGCTGTCGCCCAGGTCGGGGTAGATCAGGGGACCGAGTTGATTCAGAATATCGGCTGGATCGGAATTCGACTTGGTCATCACCCGCAACATCGCGCGGACACTCGCCATGATTAGACTTGGTCCCACGCCATGACCGCTGACGTCCGCCATGACAAACCCAATGCGACCATCGGGCAGCGTCAGCACATCATAATAATCGCCGCTAACGGATTCCGCCGGTTCCCACCAAGCCGCCACTTCATAGCCAGGGATGTTCGGCAACCGGTCGGGCAGAAAACTGGATTGAATGCGTCGTCCGACTTCAATCGCCAACTGCAACTCCTGCGAGATTTTCGCTTGAGCTAACAATTGATGTCGTTCGATCGCGGAAGCGGCGTGTGCTGCGAAGGCAGAGAGTAATTGTTCGTCGGAATCCCCGAAAGCGACGGTCTCCCGATTGAGTAACTGCAACACACCAACCAAGTGCCCATCCACTCGCGAAAACAAGGGAGCAGCCAACACATTCTTGGTGCGATACCCAGTCTTGCGATCGAACTCGGGATTGAAGCGTTCATCGGCATAGGGATCGTCGACACGCACAAGTTGTCGCTGCTGAGCCGCCCAGCCTGCGATTCCCTTCCCGAGTGGCACTCGGATTTCCGCGATCTCCAATTCGGTGACAATCCGCGTGTAGATTTCCTCGTTGTTTCGATCGTAGAGAAACAAGCTGGCTCGATCACAGTTCAGAGCCGCACACGCTCCCGTCGTGACCGTCCGCAGAATGACATCCAAATGGTGCAACGCCGCTAGATCGCACGTCAGTTCAACGAGCTTCATCAAGCCGGCTTCACGAGCAGTCGAGGCGGTGTCCATGCGGCGTTCTACAAATTAGGAATTCGGACTGACGCTTTGAGAATGAAACAGATCGCAGGCGAGAGGATGCAGAAGACAATGACGACACCCCTTGAACTCAAGATGTACGTCTCCCGCTCCTCAGAAACCTGTGCCCTGATTCCCGACATTTTCGTCCTGATTGATACTTGGATTCCTTCTGAACAGTCTGCAACAATGGTTCGCCGGAAGCAACCCCGTTGTCCGCGTCTGGTCCACTGGTTAGAGTCTTATGCTGTGTGGTGTGCGTGTTGTGCACATCTTCGGAGCGACCAACGGAAGTGTTTCCAAGCGGTTGTTCGAATTTGGTGGCGGCGATGGCCGTATTAGGGAACCATCCGTTATGGATACCGATTCTTCCCGCGTGGCTTACTTGGTCTTCGATGTTGAGGCCGTAGCCGACGGGGGATTGATTAGCAAAGTTCGCTACCCTGACGAAGAACTTTCCGACGAGGAAGCCGTCTCTCGGTATCGTGCCGAATTGATGGAACAATACGGCAAAGACGTGATGGCTCCCACTTATATGCTTCCGTGTGCCGTCGCGGTGGCGAAGATTGACGAGTCGTTTCGGCTGATCGATCTGACCGCACTCGATGCCCCCGATTACCGGCCCAGCGCCATCGCGCGGAAGTTTTGGCAAGGTTGGAAGCATTACCAGCATCCGGTCTTTGTGACGTTCAACGGTCGTGGATACGACATGCCGGTGATGGAATTGGCAGCGTATCGCTATGGAATCGCGTTGCCGGAATGGTTCAATGTTTACGCGAAATCCTTTGATCAGTCCCGCAATCGGTACAACGTAGCATCGCACATCGACCTGATGGATTTGATGTCCAACTTCAACGCCTTCCGCATGACGGGTGGCTTGAACCTACTGGCAAACATCATCGGCAAACCCGGTAAAACGGGCATCGACGGTTCCAAGATTCAGGACATGTTCAACCTCGGCGAACTCGCGGCCATTAATGATTATTGTCGCTGCGATGTGCTGGACACGTATTTCGTCTTTCTGCGAAGTCGCGTATTGACCGGGCAGCTCTCGCTGGATCAGGAACAGGAAATCGTCCGCGAAACAAAAACTTGGATCGAAGAACAAGCCGCCACCAATCGGGCTTACGCGCATTACCTCACGAACTGGGGCGATTGGCAACGCCCTTCGGAATTGTAATTCGACTGCCAGCGTTCATACTGATGAATCGAGAAAGTTCGTCGTGCGAGCTTCGGTTTTGACGACGGCATTCTGTTTTCCAGTTCAGTGCTCAACCCGATTCGAGAAATCTATGTCTCGACTGTTCCACAAATCTCGGTGCGATCTTTCGTTCTTAATGACGCTGCTTCTGTTCGCTCAATTTGCGGACGTCACACACGCCGCCGACGAACACAACCGGCCGAACATCGTGCTCATCATGGCAGACGATCTGGGAATCGAGTGCCTAGGGAGTTACGGAGGCACGTCTTATCAGACGCCGTTTCTCGATGAATTGGCACGCACAGGTTTGCGATTCACACATGCCTATTCGCAGCCGCTCTGTTCGCCGACGCGATTAGAGTTGATGACCGGGCGAGACAACCACCGGAACTGGGAATCCTTCGGAATCCTCACACGTGGAGAGAAAACGTTCGGGCATCTTCTGAGTGCTGCCGGGTACAAAACGTGTCTTGCTGGCAAATGGCAGTTGACGAGTTACGATCCTCTGGACTTTCCGGGAGCCAATCAACGTCGCGGTACGGGCACACATCCCAAAGACGCAGGCTTCGATGAATACTCGCTGTTCCACGCCGAAGAAACCGAGGATAAGGGCTCGCGGTATGCAAACCCCACGTTCTTGCGGAATGGCCAACTTCACGTCGATGTCGCCGACGCCTACGGTGAAGACCTGACCGTCGATTTCATTTTGGACTTCATGAAACGCAACCGCAACGAGCCGCAATTCGTGTATTACCCGATGGCTCTTCCGCATTGGCCGATGGTGCCGACGCCGCATTCCGACGATTGGAAAAATCCCGCCCGCCGACTCGATGAAGATACGAAATACTTCCCGGATATGGTCGCCTACATGGATCATACGGTCAAAAAGTTAGTCACTGGCATCGAGAAACTCGGTTTGAAAGACCGCACCCTTATTCTGTTCTACTCGGACAATGGCACGGACCGGCAAATCGAGTCGGAGTTTCGCGGCCAGACCATCCCCGGTGGGAAAGGGGCCGTCACTCAGAACGGGATTCGTGTGCCGTTGATCGCATGGTGGCCGGGCAAAATCGAAGCGGGTGTGTGTGACGACCTCATCGATCCATCCGATTTTCTCCCCACGCTCGCGGAATTAGCGAACACAAAGGTTCCCAAAGGTTGGCAAATCGACGGGGTCAGTTTTGCGTCGCAGTTATTTGGCCAAACCGGTCAACCTCGCGAATGGGCTTTCTTCTGGTACGATCCGCGACCGGGTTGGGACAAGGCGAAGTTCTCGCGTCATGTATTCGCATTGGATCACCGGTACAAACTGTTTTCCGATGGAAACTTCTTCCACATCGAGGGGGACGGATTTCACGAGGTTGCACTTGATGCCGAGAATCTTTCCAATGAGGCCCGTGCTGCGAAAGCCAAGTTGCAGTCAGCAATCGACCGCATGATGCAACCCCCACTTTCCCCACGAGTTCATCATGAAGTCGACGCGTACGGGAAACCAATATCGTCTCGTTAGATTTGTGTTCGCTATCGAGTGTGTCGTGACGCGGGACTATTCCATGCTGAAAAGAGTTGCGTCACATACGATTTCGCATTGGTTAGCGTTAACGGTGCCACTACTGGCGTCAACGGGTGCCACTGCAGGCTTGTCCAGAAGTGTTTCTAGCGACTCCCGGACCGCTGATCACTCGCATTGCTAGGCAAGCTAGCAGTGGCACACAACTTCTCTCTTTGTAATAGTTCGTGTTCCTTGCAATTTCACACATGCCCAAACGCACACAACACACCTTACGAATTAAACAATTGACATCATGACGCAGACTCAACGTGTTGGATTTATTGGCACCGGACGAATGGCGACATCACTGGCCACTGGACTACGGTCGGCGGGTTTGGTCGATGGTTCGTCCCTGTTCGGAACGGATGTCATTGCGGCGGCTTCGAAAAATTTTCAGGAAGCGACCGGCGGGCAAACCGTTAAGACCTTAGCTGAATTGGCTCAGAACGCGGACGTCGTTTTTCTTTCCGTCAAACCGCAACATATGAGTGGAGTACTGAGCGAACTGGCAACACACATCACCGATTCTCATTTGATTGTCTCCATCGCAGCCGGCGTACCACTAAGGACAATGGCCTCCGCTTTGGGTCAAGAACGAAGACTTGTTCGAGTGATGCCGAACACCCCTTGTCTAGTCGGGGCCGGTGCTTCGGCGTTTGCGATGGGAGACAATGCGAAAAGCGAAGATGCCGAGTTGGTCAAGAGTCTGTTAGAGACCGTGGGCATCGCCGTCGAAGTGCCGGAGAATTTGTTAGACGCTGTGACTGGTCTATCAGGCAGCGGACCGGCTTACGTTTATCAGATCATCGAAGCTCTCAGCGATGGCGGCGTCCGCATGGGGTTACCCCGGGCGATCGCCACGCAGTTGGCCGCTCAGACGTTGTTGGGTGCCGCTCGCATGGTGCTGGAAACCGGCGAACACCCCGGCGTGCTCAAGGATGCTGTGACCAGTCCCGGAGGCACCACGATTGCCGGCTTGCACACGCTCGAACGCGGGGGAGTGCGGGCCTCGTTGATGAACGCCGTCGAAGCTGCTACGAAGCGGTCTCAGGAACTTGGCTCGTCTTAAACGAGCGTCTTGCGCGAACTCCGGAAACACAATTGGGGACTCCAGCGGTGAGTCGTCCGGAAAGCCATAACGCGAAGCAAGCAATCAGTAATCCGCCACACCAATCCCAAACGGAATGCTGTTTGGTCGTCAGGATTGTCACGGACAATACCAAGGCCGCAAGGCAAAACGGAACCGCATACCGATGCCGTTCCACAACGGCGATCCAACAGCAAATCGTCGGCAATACGATGTGTAACGAGGGAAACGCACACGCCGGCGAATCCAACGCGGCGAGCCAGCGAAAGAGTTGTCCATCCCACCGATCGGGCAACGTCATCAAATCCGGTCGTCGGCAGAGTGTCGGGACAAACAAGAAGATCGGCAGAATGATCGCAATGCAGATCGCATAAGCGACGATCGCCCGGCGAATCGTTTCATCGTAACGTGCCAGCAGGACCGGAACGACGCCTCCCAGCAACAACACGAAATAAGGAATGACCGTCCATGGCCAGAACGGAATCCATTCGTCGATTGCAGTCAGCGGAAGTTGACGCGTCGGGAACCATTGCACATGGTTCATCGTCATGTAGAACACTGTCTGAATCGTCGCCAAGCACACCAGGACTTTGACGTTCTGGCCTAATGAACGACGACGAACTTCAGAGGTTGTCAGCGTCGCCGGCATGATGATTCAGTGAAGATATCTTGACGGAAAATTCCTGAAATTTCCATCATCTTCATTTCTTCACAAAGATCAATCCTGGCCAACAAAAAAGCCATCGAGTCAATCCCGATGGCTTGAAGAAACGTGAAATGACGCGGTGGCGTTAGGCAGCGTTGGCCAATGGCATGGGAACCCCTGCAGATTCAGCCGCGATCACTTCCTCCGCCAACGCACCGTAGTCTTGGGAACCGGGACAGCTCGGTGCGTACTCGAAGATCGACTGTCCGAAACTCGGAGCCTCGGCCAACTTAATATTCCGTCGAATTTTCGTAGCGAAGATTTGTGCGTTCGCCCAGGGAGCGTCGGGAGCGCTGCCATCGAGGAAAGTTTTCAAGTCGTCGGTCACATCCGCCGCGAGTCGAGTCCCGGTTTCATAGAGACAAAGCATCACCCCGGTCACTCGCAATTCGCGGTTGAGTCGGCTGCGAACAAGGGCGGTTGTTTCAAATAACTTTGACAAACCTTGGAGCGCGAAGAAGTGTGGCTGTAGCGGAATGAAGACTTCTTTCGTCGCCGTCAACGCGTTGATCGTCAGGACGCCGAGTGACGGTGGGCAATCCATGATGATGTAATCAAACTGCCCGGCGACTTCCGGCGTGTTCAGGGCGGCATCGAGGATTCGCTCGCGGTTGGCGGTGTCCGCCAGTTCGACTTCGGCCGCCGCCAGATCGATGTTCGCTGGCACCACCCACAAATTCGACGCCACCATTTGGCGAGCCGAGGTAATCGTGCGGGCCCCGGCAAACACGTCGTAAACGGTTGGCGTGTCATCGAAGGCTTCGATTCCCAGGTGAATCGAAGCATGGCCCTGCGGATCGAGATCAATCACGCAGACTCGTCGATCCATTTTTGCCAACGCCGCCGCCAAGTTGACGCTTGAAGTTGTCTTGCCAACGCCGCCCTTCTGATTCATCACAGTAATTGATCGCATTGGGCATCCTTTCCCAGCTCGCCAGTTCAACCCACCTCGGTGTTCACCACTCGCGGTACCCGCGGCCAGGAAGTATAACCAGCAACCGCCATCGCGCGAAGACGAGTCACACCGTACCACAACACCTTTGTAAACCATTTCAAGATAACACATTACGACGACACGACTTGAAATATCTCTTAAGAAAATCGACTTGTGGCAACTCAATGCGGCTGACGAAGCGGCACAGCAATTGCTGGACGGACCGACATCAAAAATTCCCTTCGCAAGATTGCAAACGCCGCAGTGGTTGATACTGTTGAAACTAGGCCGAATGGGACATCCTGCAAAAACAGGAAGCCCTGCTTCCGCGAAAAGCGCAACCATTCGGAAACACGCAAGGAAACGCTTGGTAACAAGCGGCCACAAAATGGCCTGAATTTGCGATCGACGTGAAGGCCTGAAACGGAGTTTTGTTGTGAACGCGTCAAGTCTAACCCTTGATCGTTTTGCGGGCCCAGATGGTCTGCAACTTCGATCGCTCGAAGCCAATCAACTCCGCTCTCATAACCTTGGGATCGACGGCCCCATCTGTCGTGGCCGCCCGCTGACCGATCCCTGCTCATACGGCTCCCACCGATTCTCATGTTGCGTGTGAATCTATTGGGAGCCCCTATTTCAAAAGTAAACTCAACGTCAATTTAGAAACTTGTTGCGTCTCTCTCCCACACATATTGCGACCCCTAGCAGCCAATGCCGCGACCACTCCTCCGCGCGACGTGGTATTGGCCCCCAAAAGGAAGACTCTCATGCTACTGACCGACTGGCTGATGAACTTGGCTCCCGCTCGCCGTACTCGTCGCACACACCGAAGTGACCAACGTCGATTCCGACACCCCGCTGCTAACCTTGCTCAGATCGAAAAACTTGAAGACCGGACTCTGCTGACCACGTTCTTCGTCGACAACGCCGCCGACTTCGTGATTACGAACGATCAAGGTGCCCCTGGACTTGATGATGGCGACGAAGTCACGTGGGACACGGCAAGTACACACCCCAGTGGTCCAGTTGCGGGGTTGATCTTCGGAACAAATGCATTTGCCAGCATTCAAGACGCCATTGATGTCGCGGCAGCGAGTGGAGACACGATCAACGTCGCCGCGGGAACTTTCGCGGAAGACCTCGTTATTACCAAGTCGATCATTTTGGCAGGAGCGAACGTTGGAACCGCCGGTGATGATGTCGGACGTGGCTTGGAAAGTATCATCGACCCGAGTTCTTCGTTCGGGATTGAGGTCCAGGCCGACGATGTCACGATCGATGGTTTTGAAATCACCGGGCTCACTCGTGATGGCATCAACGTGCGACCGACAAACTCCGCGCCTGGGGTATCGACTCGCAGCAATATCACGATTCAGAACAACTTCATTCATGAAGTGCTTGTTTCCGGCAATCAAGTCAATGGGATTGTGTTTGGTGAGAAAGTTGGTGGCGGTCCCGACTCAACGGATAACGCCACGATCAGCAACGTCACGATCGCAAATAACTTGATCGATGTTACCGACGACAATACTGCTCGCGGGATCGTGATGACCGGCCAATTCGCAACGATTCTCTTCGATAATTTTGACATCACTGACAACGTGATTCAGGCGAAGAACAACGGCTTGTTCATCTCCGAAAACCCCGCAACTTTCACCGCCGACGGAATCGAGATTCTAAATAACCGGTTTGAGACACCCGGGAGCCTGGGGATCAACGCCGGAAATCTTGATGGCACTTCAAAGGTCAACGGTAACACGTTCATCAATAATGCGAGTGGTGCGGCTCTCAACTTCCGTCAACCTGGTGGCGAAGTGATTGGTAACACCTTCGAGAACCATACGAATGTCGGCCTGTTCTTCTTCGATGACACGTTCTTCCCGCAATCGTCCGAAGATGCGACTGTCACTGGCAACGTCTTCACGAACAATTTCCGGCAAGTCGGAGCACCAGCACTCGCTGTTGATCTCGATGCTATTCAGAACAACAATACATTCGATGGCGGCGTGCGAGTTTCTAGCAATCGGAACTTGTATGAGAGTATTCAAGACGCGATCGATGCGGCAATGCCAGGCGATACGGTCACGGTGGTGATAACCACGCCGACCTATGTCGAGAACATCGATGTCAACCAGGCCGTGACCTTGGCTGGCGAACCAACGATCGACGGCACCTTGACTGCCTCCGTTGCGGGAGCCACGCTCGCAGCCGGAACCAGTCCTGGCACGATGACCAGTGGCGATCTGACACTAACGAGCGGCTCGATTCTCGACGTCGAAGTTGACGGTGTTACGACAGCAGGGACCGACTACGATCAATATGTTGTCAATGGCACCGTGGATCTCGGTGGGGCGACGCTACAAACTTCGGGAATGGTGTCCGGCGTAATGGTCGGCGATACGTTGGTTATCATCGATAACGACGACGTCGATGCCGTCACGGGAACGTTCGACGGCCTTGCAAATGGTGCCTTCGTCACAATCAATGGCGAACAGTTCCGCATCTTCTACAACGGTGGCGACGGCAACGACGTGGTCCTCGAAGGTGCCCCTGCGTTGACCGTAGTTTACGTCGACGACGACTTCGCCGGGACCACTCCAGGTGACGATCCCGATGGAGCTGGGCCAGCGACGTCCTTCGGTGTTGACTCCTTCGCAACTATTCAAGAAGGCGTCGACGCCGTCGCAGCGGGCGGAACCGTCATCGTGAATGCCGGGACTTATTCCGGGCTCAACGTGATCGATAAGTCGGTTACGCTCAGTGGTGCAAATGCTGGTGTGCACCCGGCAGTTGGGGTGAATACGACGGAAACCGTGGGAACTCGGGCAGCGGAATCGATCATCCAACACAATGGATTTTTTGCATTCCAACCACAGGCGACCGACATCACAATCGACGGGTTCCGTTTTCAGGGTACCGGCTCTCGCGTTATTGATGATCAAGGTTTTGATATCGATAACTTGCATATCACGAACAACATCTTCACTAACACAGGCACGCCGGGTGGTTCAGGCGTGGTGCAATTCCAAGGCGGCGATACATCGGATTTGAAGGTCGACTTCAATCTGTTTCAAACGACAGGTTCGGCGCCTGCGATTCTTCTGGGCGGAGCAACTGGCGGCGGAGCAAACTATGACGGCTTGCGAATCGCGAACAACCTCTTCAACCAAGAGGGTAATGCATTGTTCCAAGGAACCGATATTGTCTTAGTGAATGCCGTCATAGAACAGAACGAATTTGACGGTACTATCGGCGGAACGTCTGGTATCGGTCGAGGAATCAATGTCGGGAAAGGTGGAAACATTTCCATCCGCGATAATTATTTCCATGACCTCTTCTTCACGGCGTTCCAAGTTGGAATTGTCAACGGCGAGGTCTTACGGAACGAGTTTGAACAAATTACTGCTTTCCCTGGCTTCTTTGGGCAAGCCTTTGAACTTTGGGGCGGGCAGTTCACTACGACGGTTTCCGACACCGTTCTAATCGCCAATAACATTATTCACTTCAATGATGTTTCCGGAGCCTCGATACCGACACATGGATTGCGATTGCGTGCTCCCGACGGCATTGGAATCGACGCCTCCACAATTACGCTCTTCGAGAACACCTTCATTAACGGCGGCGTTCGAACCGACGCCCGTGCTACCCGCCATCAAGGTGATCAAACCACAGCGTTGAACGCCTCTGGGAATTTTTGGAGCACCGTCGATCCCAATGAAATCCTTGCATTGACCGAAGGACCGACTGACTTCACCTATTTCCTCGAATTTGGCGTAGACCAGGACGGCATGGCTCCAGGTTTCCAAGGCGACTTCTCTGAACTTAATGTCACCGCCCTGGGCTTCCAGACGGGCCCTGCCGGACGGATTCAAGAAGCTCTCGACGCTGTCGATGCCGGTGGCACAGTCAATGTGCTAGCGGGCGTCTACATTGAGACGGTCAACGGAACCGCAGGAACTGTCAACTTCGAAGCGAATGCTGATGCCAACATTGACGGCATGATCACTGCCGATATCTCAGGGGTAAGCACTTCGACGATTACTGCCATCGGCAACTTGACCCTTGGAGACGCTTCGAGCAACGCTGGTTTCTCCACGACAGGAACTCTGAATGTTG
Organism: Thalassoroseus sp.; assembly: GCF_984380535.1. Lineage (NCBI taxonomy): Bacteria > Pseudomonadati > Planctomycetota > Planctomycetia > Planctomycetales > Planctomycetaceae > Thalassoroseus > Thalassoroseus sp. The sequence goes on along the minus strand of NZ_CFHRBF010000020.1, from coordinate 172,951 downwards.
GCGGAAACACCGTCACACTTCTCGATATGAATGTTGCCACTTTGGGCGTGTCTACGACGCTCGGAGGTGGTACGTTGATCGCCGATCAAGGACTCAGCCTCAGCGCTGGCGATGTCATCTCCGGCAATGGGACGATCGACGTTGGAACCGGATCGAGCGATCTCATCACAAACACTGGCACAATCTCCCCTGGGACAGGAGGTTCCGCGGCAACTATCCTCGTCGACGGAGATCTCGATGCGGAGAGCGGAACCTACGAGGTCGATGTCACTACCACCAACGGTGTCTCTGACTTGCTTGATGTCGACGGAGCCGTCGATGTGACTGGAGCCACGCTCAACGTGAGCGCGATGACTAGTCCCGCGATTGGCAATCAATATACCATCATCGACAATGACGGTGCCGATGCGATCGTCGGAATGTTCATTGGGCTCGACGAAGGCGAAGTCTTCCAAGCCGGAGCCGATACTTACCAAATCACCTACATCGGCGGCGATGGAAACGATGTCGTTCTGACGGTGCTTGACGGGAACAATCCCCTGATCGAAGGAACCGCAAACGACGATATCTTCGAAGTTGAACAAATCGGAACGAACACATTGCAGGTGATTCTCAACGGCAATGTAATCTATACCGGTGACCCACTGGGCAGCCTGACGTTGGAAGGATTGGCCGGTAACGACACGGCAATCTTCAATTACTCGGCGAACGATTTCAAAGTGCCGATCACCTTCAATGGTGGTACCGAGACAACCGGTGACGACATCGTTCTCAACGGCAGCACCACGTTCACGAACGCCACGTTTAACTTCGATTCCGAATCCGCCGGCAACATCGTCATTGATGGCAACGCGACGGTCTTCTACACCGATCTCGAACCCATCTCGTCGACCATCGACGTAATGAATGTAGTGCTGAACTACACCAACATGGCCGCGGAAAACGTGACGCTTATCGAAAATGGTGATGACACATTGACGGCGGATTCAAACGCCGCAGAAATCACGACGTTTGCCAAACCGACCAACTCCCTGACGATCAACACTGGAACTAATGATACCGTGACGTTCCAAGGCTCGAATACGATCGAGTTGGTCAATGCTGATCTCAATGTGGACGCCGGGACGATCGTGGTTAATCAGAATGTCACGACCGCTGGCGACGCTGTTTTAACAGCTCGCACCGGAAACATTACCGACAACGCCGATGACGGTATGGCGAACCTGACGGCTGGCAAAATCACGCTGGAGGCTTTGGGCAATGGTAACAACATCGGCGTAAGTTCCGCCGACCGCTTCGAACTGAATGCAACCCTGTTGGAAATCAACAACACCGGTGCTAACCATGACTACTACATTCTCGATGCCGGCGGTGGACTGCAAGTTACGGATAGCTCGACCGGTGGCGGTGGTTCGAGCGTGTTCGATCTGCTCGTGGAAAATGGAAATCTGATTGGTGTTCCTGGCGGTCCCGGCGATGTGCGGGCTGATATTGTAATTGTCGAAGTCACTGGTAGCGGTCAGATTGGTGCCGCTTCTAACACAGCTTTGGAAATCAACGCGAATACTCGGTTCGATGCGACGTCCGCCGGTGGGAATATCTACGCCCGAGATGTTACCGCGGATCTACCGGTCGGTCTTGTGGACGCCGGCACCGGACATGTTGAACTCACCGCACCAAACGGTTCCATCACGGACGCCGGCACCGACGCGAACGATGTCAACGCCGCATCGGCCATTCTGCTCGCTGCGAACGCAGTCGGTTCTGGGATGAACTTCCTAGAAACGACGGTCAGCCAACTGGAAGGCCGTTCTGGCGGCACAGTGACGACCGGTGGATTCTGGGTGGAAAACACCGGTGATTTGGAAGTCGGTAACATTACCAATGGCCAAGGCCCCGCGACTATCGGTGTGAGTTCACGTGGCGGTGACATTTCGATCTACGTCGAGTCAGGCAATCTGCTCGTTAGTGAAGTCATCGACTCCAACCGCACCGGCACAACAAACGGCGGCGACATCGAATTGGAAACCGGCGTACCAATGCCGATGGGTGGCGATATCACCATTGATAGCACAATTCTCAGCGGCAACGGCTTGATTTCCATTCAGGCTGACAACGATGTCGAGCTAACAGCAAACGCTGTGATCGACAGTGAAATGGGCAGTAACGTCACGATTGCGAATCTCTTTGACATTCCCCAAATCGAAATCATCGCCGACGCGGATATCGACGATTTCGGTGAAGTCATAATGGCCGACGGTTCGGTTGTGGATGCTTGGGGTGGGGACATCACTGTCATCGCTTCGGAGGATATTTCCGTCAGCTTGCTGCGGTCGACGAGTTTGATCTTCGTCTCCGCTAACCTCGGGGCCGTGGTCGACTCGGACATGGGAACCGATCTCGATGTCGACGACCACGGTAGCGGCACATTGCGAGCGATTTTGTTCGGACCGACCGGCATCGGCAGCTTGGCCGACCCCATCGAAACCGCCGCTGCGGAACTCCAGGCTCTGGCCAGCACCGGCGACGTCTTCGTCGATAACACCGGTAATGTGGTTCTCACCGATATCTCCGGAACGCTCGGTTTTCCGATCGGCCTTTCTGTCGATGCCGGTGGTGAGGCCGGCATTACGACGACGGGGTCACTGACAGTCGCGGAGGACGTGCAAGCGTTTGACGATGTGAGTTTGACGACGGTTGACTCCGCAGCCGGGGGCGAGGATCTCACGGTCAACACGATGGTGGATGTGGTCTCCACCACCGGTAACATCACGCTGCAAGCTGGAGACGACGTTTCACTCGCCGATAGTTCCGATGTGATCGCCACAGCCGGAACGATTACGATCAACGGCGACTTTGGCAACGCGGATGCAGCGGGAACGACGATCTCATTGTTAGGAACGCTTGACTCCAATGATTCCGTCGGCGGGGTGATGGTCAACGGGGATGCGAATGATGACACGATCATTCTCAACCCAGGGATGATGCACCTCGCAGATTCCGCTTCGCTCGATGGGGGAGCAGGAAATGACCTTTACCACATCTGGTTTGGTCGACTCACAGGAGGAGCCGATGCCGTAAGCGTCGTTGAAGCCGGTCCGGCAATGGCCAACAATGACCGTGTAATTCTGGAAGGCCGCGATGTCGACGAAACGTTCAACGTGCTCGGTCAGGACGGCGGTACGGTGCAGGCGATCGGCGTGATGCCGGCGACGGACGAGATCGTGACGTATTCGCCGGGCGTGGAGCAACTTTCAATCTTCGCCAACGGCGGCGTCGACGGCGACATACTGAATGTCGAGCCGTCGCAGACGGCGACGATCTTCGTCGACGGCGGTTCGCCCGGGTTCGGTCCCGGTCCAGACGATGTTCCCGCCCGCACCGGAGATACGCTCAACTTCGATTCACTCGGCAACACGTTTGCGATTCAGGGCAAGACGATTCTCACCGATGGCGGCATGCCGATGCCGTTCAAAGGCGTGACGTTCTTCGGCATCGAAAATTTGCCGCTTGATCCGATCGGCTCGGACGTCGGTAAGTTCGACTTCGACAAAACTAGTAACGGAAGCATCGCGATCACCCAGGCTGGTTACACGTCGGTCCCGCAGAACAAGCTTTATGTAGAGACCGATCCAGTGGGCACTCGCTTCGGTTGGCTGAGCATGCCGGGCGAGTTGAACGATTTCGATTTGGGAGCCGGGACCACGGCTAATTTCGACGACGCCTTCCGCGACGGTCACAAGGGCAACGGACCGAACACCTTCCGAGCGGATGTGGCGACTAACGGATGGTATCTCGTCTCCGCAAAACTTGGCGACGGCACGGCACTCGACGACATCCAAATTCGCAACGGCGACACCGGTCAGATTCTGATCGAGGAGATCGACAGTTTGGCTGGTGAGAGCGTGGCTGTTACGTTTGCCGTCCTCGTCGAAGACAACACGTTGGATATCACCTTCGACGACCTGGGGGGCTTGGCCTTCTTCTCGGTCAACGCCTTGGAGTTCCGGCCCGGCGAGTTGCTGACGTTCGGCAGCCCGGACCCGGCTATTCAAGTCGTGCCGAATAGCCCGACCGATCCAATCGACGCGGTGAATGTCGGCGATGGCAACGAACCATTCCTCGCCGACGGTCGCAGCGTGCGGTATTTCAACGGCTACAACGCTACCGCGAATTCGGTTGTAACGGTCTCGGCCGCGATCGATTCCGATGCGAACGGTTTGGATGGTTTACCAGATCTTGATGTCACCGTGCTCGCCGCACTCGACATCGATCCCGATGTTGCCGGCGTACAGGTTCAAGCCGATGCCAACGGCGAGTTCCAATATGCGATCATCAGCCCAGCCGGTCGTGGCACGGTGTTCATCAAAATGGAGGAACTTAGTGGGGACCAAACCGGTTGCGTTGCAGTGGACTTCATTTCGCCGACCGATCGGCTGTTCGACTTCAACTCCACGCTGGCCAGTCCCACGCAGATTCCGGCGGCCACCCCGACGAACGGTGCCGCGGGCGACCCGGCCAACGACGCCTACCACGGCGTGCTGCCGACGCAGGTGTTTGCACCGGGGACCGGGTATGGATGGGTCGGCGGCGTCGGGATTGGCGGCTACGACCGCGGTCCGCAAGCCGAGAGCGTGCAAGGGGAACTGCGGCAGGATGCGCACTTCAGCAACGTCGATCAGGTCTTCCGCGTGGAACTGGCTCCAGGCACGTACACGGTCAATGTGACCATAGGCGATTCCGCGAACGCTCGTCCAAACGTCGAAGTTTCCGCCAACGGCGTTGTAGTGCTGCCGGACTTGGATGCCGGGTTTGGAGAGTTCGTCACTGGCACCTTCGAGGTCACTATCGGTCCCGCAGGCGTGTTGGACTTGAACTTCGGCTTGAGTGCACCAGCGTCGTTCTGGGTCGTCAACGGCATCGAAATTCGCTCGATGCAAGAGGGCATCGTGAACACCAACGTGGTCCGCGGCAACGGGAACGATCAGGCTGACGGCACCACGATCGATCAGATCACCGGTCAAACCGCGACGCCGCCGGCCGACGGAGAAATGTATCTCACCGTGACCACAGACCTCGGCGAGTTGGTCAACGATGCGTCGGCGGCTTACGCTGGTCACCAAGTGTTCGTTGACGCCGCCGGCAACTTCACAATCGACATTCGCCGACCGGCTTCGGATATGGACGTGACGGCGACGGTGAACGTGCTCGCGGTGGACGGCTCAGTGGCTGATTCAACCACGATCGACTTCACCGCGTTTGCCGGCGCTCCGCCTCGACGATTCGACTTCAACCAAGGTGCCAGCGGCCTGACCGCCACCGACTTCACGGCGGTGGCCCACAATAACTTGTACAACGGAGACTTCGGCTGGCAAGCCACGGTCTCGCCGTTCGACTTCTACGCCGCGAACTCGGCCACGCCATTGTTGCGTCGGGACGGAGCCCGCGGGAGTGCCCCAGGAACTTTCCAAGTCAGTGCCGACATCGGGACCAACTACGATCTCCGCGTGTATGTCGGTTCTCGCTTCGTGCCGACGCAAGTGCAAGTCTCGGTAGAAGGCGGTGCATTTGTGGCCGTTTCGCCGGCCGTTGGGGCGAATAATTTCACTACCGTCACGCTGCTTGGCATCAGCGATCAGAACGCCGATGGTCGCATCGACATCGCCCTCAGCGGCGTTGGCGGCAGCTGGTGGGTCAATGGTCTGGACATCGCGGAATCCGCCGGCGGTCTGCCCCCGTCCGCTCCACTGAGCTTTGCCGGTGACGGCGGTAACGGAGCCGCCACGCTATCGGCGGTGGCCCTGGAAAGCATCATCAATGCCGCCATCATCCGTCTCGCCGCCGCCGGGGAAGACGTCTCCGGACTGACTGACATTGAGTTCCAAATCACCGACCTCGACGACCAAGGCGCCCTTGGCCTGGCCGGTTCCAAAGTGATCCTTATCGACGACGACGGCTTCGGTCACGGTTGGTTTGTCGATATGACCCCGCTGATCGATGAAGAGTTCACCTTCGTCGCCGGCGCTGAACTCTCCGCCAATGGCAGTGATGCGAGTGGACGTGTCGACCTGCTAACGGTGGTGATGCACGAACTCGGCCACATCCTCGGCTACGGCGATCTCGACGCCGCCATCACCCCCCACGAGTTGATGACCGGCCAAATCGGCTTGGGTACCCGCCGCCTGCCATCATCTGTCGGGAACACCGACTCTACCTCCAACGACTCTGGCAGTGATGTGAGCGACAACGAACCCACCACTACGTCATCGGTGTCGTTGCTGCCTTCATCCACCACGACCGACGAAGTCGACGATGTCGAAAACGCCCTCGTCGACGACGAATCCTGGACCGTCAGCGACTCCACTGAAATCGCCCCAGCTGAGCCAGAGGCGAGTACCGCGGAACTTCGAGACAGCGTCTTTGAAGCCTTCTTAGAAACCGCCAAAACCAAAACGCCCTGGGATCTCTTTGAAACCACGAGTCTGTAGACTCGCAAGAACGCCATAGCCAACCCAACCTACGGCCCTGAACCCCAGGGCCGTTTTTTTACGCCGGTGGAAGGCAGCGCAGCTGTGTCCTGTCGTCCGAGAGTTGGCGCTTCGATGTTAACTGTGGGACACAGACATCGCTGTTGAACTAACTTCGTGAATTTCCTTCCGGCGAGAAGAAGCCGTTTTCCCTGGAAAACACATAGGGTTGGGTTCGTTTCGCCAGTTAATCAAAGTGTTTAACAAACTGAACAATCTTGGCACGCAAGGTGCATAACGGGATGGTATCAACTGGCCAGTTGTCAAAGAGACGCGGCACCTGACCTGGGTGTGCAACTTCAGTCAGGCACCGCCGCATCAAACACATGTTTCTATCTTAACGGAAAACCATCACATGAAAACTCTTACTCAATTGTGGAATGATGAAGCTGGCTTCATCGTTTCCAGCGAACTTGTGCTAATCGCGACGATCGTCGTCATTGGCTTAATTGCTGGTTTGACTGCTGTCCGTGATGCCGTCGTTGGCGAACTCGCCGACGTTGGTGCTGCCGTCGGCGACGTCAACCAAAGCTTCTCCTTCGGTGCGATCACCGGTCACTGCTCCAGCACCGCTGGCTCGATCTTCTCCGATGAAGGCGACTTCTGCGAAATCGACGACGCCAACAACGATACACCGGCAATCGCCGCTCAGTGTATCGACATCTGCATCGTCGCTGCGACTCCAGAATAATTCCGCCGAGAGTTGTAGTTGAATGCAGCGATACAGCGAGGCAACTCATGTAGTTGCCTCGCTGACTTTCTTAACTGGTGAAAACAGTCAAGGCGATTTAGTCGCAGCGATCTCCGCAAGGTGCTTTGGGTTATCAATCTGGATCCATAACGGGCGGCGACAGTTTTGGAACGGATTTTGCGGATATACGAGTCAAATCTTAGAGGTCTCGGAGAGCTAATTTTCTTCGCATCTTCGAAATTCGTGACAGGTGACGCGTCGTGGTAAGCCCCCAAAATGCATATCGAAGTCTGTGGCAAAGGTTTCTGGACGACGACCGGGGTGTTGTTCAGCCTGTGACATACATCTTTTTGGTCACAGTTGTGGCGATCGGTATGATTGCTGGATTGACCGCAGTTCGTGATTCCGTCGTCCAAGAATTTGGCGACCTGAGTCTAGCGTTGCAAAACATCGATCAGAGTTACACAGTCAACTGCACGATCAGCGGGACTATTTTCAGTTTCGGTTTTGTTGATGGTGCGCCCGTGGCGGATCCGGCCGGTTCGGAACCAGCCGGGATTGATATCTGTTTGCCGGCAAACCCGGAAGGTGCTGGTGTCGCTGGCGGTGGTGGCGGACCACTCGATGCAACGCCCGAGTAGATTCACCAGCGTTCGGTACATCGATTGCATAGCGAATGTAACGGCTGAATGATGCGGCAACCTCAGTCAGCCACTCTCTCTTCAACACTCAATGAAACCTCAATGTCCCCAAGACGTGTGATCGCGTTCGGGTAGGAGAATGAGCGGATGGCTCGAGTTAGTTCAGGTACATTGACGATTCTCTTGTTTGCCGTGATGGTTGGTCTAGGCGGAGCGTATGTAGTCCGTCAGAGCATTGAAACCGGCCGGCCGACGTTGCCGCCCGTTCCGCAGGCTCCAGCAAATAACTTCGTCGTTCCCGTGGCTGCGTATGAGTTAGAGTCTGGTCAAACGGTGACTCAAAACGGAATTGCAATGCTTCAGTTCACACCGGAGCAATTCGCGAAGAGTAAATACGCGGGCATGCCGTATATGCGGTCTGCGGCACAAATCGAGGAGCGAGTTCTACGAACGGATATGAAGCAAGGTGAGGCGTTTCTGACTACAAACTTTTATCCCGACGGCTCTGGGCCGGGGATTGCGGATCGGTTGGAAGAGGGTTATCGAGCTGTCACCGTGCCGATCGAGGATGTGGGTGCTGTGGAAGGTTTTGCGCGACCGGGAAGTTATGTCGATGTGCTGTTTCGCTCGGTCGCGACGGAAGATCGCCCGGAAGTAACTGTTACCCTCTTGGAGCGCATCCAAGTGTTATCAGTCAACCGGAACATCATCGCGGAAAAAAGTGTCGAACTGGAAAGCGATGGTCGGGTGACTCTGGCGGTCACACCCATGCAGGCGAAGGTCCTCAAAGTGGTGGAAGGTCGCGGAGAGCTCTCTTTGACATTGCGAAATCCGAACGACGAACTCGACACCATGCCAGTCGACGTTCGCGACCCAGCCCTCAATCCAAATGCCCGGCTGCGAGCGATGGCAAATGCCATGGCACGAAACCCGAATGTTGGTCCGGTCGGTTTGATGCCTGTGCAGCAAATTCAACCAGCCGCCACTCAAGCCAGCACCTGGCAGTTCGGGACAGACCGAGTTTTGGCCGGTTCGGATCAGGTCAGTCTCGATGACTTACTCGGCACACCGCCGAAGCCGAAACCCGTCAAAATGGAAGTTTACCGCGGTAGCCAAAAGGATGTGCTGACATTCGAACAAGCCGGTTCTGCAACGGCACCGGGGCGGCTGATCAATCGTCCGCTGATCTCGACGCCGCTTGTCGGACCAAAGCCATCGCAAAAATACAGCAGACAGATGCAGACCGTCTCGTCGGACGATGACGCTCTCGGCACAACTTCGGCAGGCGGCTGAGTCCTTTTTGAATATCGATAAAACCTACACGGTTGTTCGTCGGCGAATGGACGCTCGGTCACATTCACGTTTGCCGTCGACACCAACAGATCGTCTGTGATCTAGGCAGGAGTGTTTCGGTGGCGTCCATGCAGTCTCGAACAGTCATGGTGGAGCCTTCCGATGACCAAGAGTTGGTCGACGAAAGCGAACTCCGTTTCCAAAAGCTGAAAGTTCTTGTCCACGAGCGTTTGGTCGACGCGCTCGATCTGTCCATGTTGGCTCATATTCCACAAGCGGAGTTGGAAGAGGAAGTCCGGGCTGTCGGTGCCGAGGTGGTCGCCGAGGAGGCTCCGAATATCTCCGTCGACGATCGCACGCGGTTGCTCGATGAACTCTACGATGAAGTCTTCGGGTTAGGCCCAATCGAATGCTTGATGAAGGATGATCGCATCAGCGACGTGCTAGTGAATCACCCACATGAAGTCTACGTGGAACAGCACGGACGGTTGGAAAAGTCCGACGTCATCTTCGCCGACAACGACCACCTGATGCGAATCATTCAACGGATCGTTTCGCGGGTCGGGCGTCGGATCGACGAAGTCAGCCCGATGGTCGATGCCCGTCTGCCTGATGGAAGTCGAATCAATGCCGTCGTGCCTCCGCTAGCACTCGATGGCCCCACGTTGTCGATTCGACGCTTCGGCAAACGACCGCTGCAAGTCGAAGACTTAATCGACGGCCATTCGATTCATGCGGATATGGTCGAGTTTCTCGCCGCCGCGATCGAGGCCCGTGTGAGTTTCCTGATTTCCGGCGGAACCGGTGCCGGGAAGACAACGCTGATGAACGCACTCACGCAGTTCATCCCAGGCGACGAGCGACTGATTACCGTCGAGGACTCCGCCGAACTCCGTTTGTTGCACCGGCATGTGATCCGGATGGAAACTCGACCGGCAAACACTGAAGGTACTGGCGAAGTTTCGCAACGCTCGTTGGTTCGCAATAGTTTGCGGATGCGACCGGACCGCATCATCATCGGCGAAGTTCGGGGAGCTGAGGCTCTCGACATGCTGCAAGCGATGAACACCGGGCATGAAGGCTCGTTGACGACCATTCACGCCAACGATACTCGCGATGCCTTGGCACGCCTGGAATTGATGGTCGCGATGGCTGGCTTCGAACTGCCGATTCCCGTGGTACGACAATACATTGCTTCCGGGATCGCACTTGTAGTGCACCTCTCGCGTCTGAAAGGCGGGGTCCGACGTGTGATGCGAATCTCGGAAATTACCGGGCTTCGCGACGGCGGCTTACATCTCGAAGACATCTTCGGATTCGAGCAGACCGGCGTGGACGACACGGGAATCGCTCAGGGCGAATTCTTCGTCACCGGCTACCGTCCGATGTGCCTATCTCGGTTGCGAGCCGCCGGCATTCGTCTGCCTGACGAAATGTTCGATAAACGACACATCCCCGTCCGCAGTTAAGGACAACTGTTGCAGTTCGGCGTAAACAGATTCGACTTGAGAGCAACTGATGGGTGCCAACCTCACCATTTTAATCACCTTCGGTTCGGTTAGTTTTCTAGCCGTTGCCATCGGTCTGGTGCTACGTGATTTGCTGGCCCCCAAACGGGCGACGCACCCATCCCTGCCAAATGGTCGGCGGAGCAGCCTTCGGCGGCCACGAACCGTCTTCGATCAGAAGCCGGCCACCACACTACTCGGCAAAGTGGATCAAGCGTTCGATCGGCTAGTTCTTGAGTCAAACAGCGTCGATTCACCAAACGCTGCGTTTTTACTCGTTGTGTTGAGTGGCCTGCTCGTTGGTGGAAGTCTCTGGATCTACAGCGATGAAGTCTTGGCGGCTATCGCGGGTGGGTTGTTCGGGATGACACTGCCGCTCATCACGTTTTCGATTCAGCGGACACGACGTTTCCGAGAAATACGAGAACAGATGCCACACGTGTTAGACATGCTCTCTCGGGCTTGTCGGGCGGGGCAGAATTCAGAACAAGCCATTCAGCTCGTTGGTGACGAATTAGACGGCACACTCGGCCGCGAGTTTCGTCGCTGCAGTCGCGAGTTGAGTTTGGGGCGTTCGTTCGCAGAGGTCATGCGTTCGCTTGGGAATCGCATTCGGACAATGGACATGCGAATTCTCACGACCACCCTCGTCGTGCAACGTCAAAACGGTGGGAACTTGCCGGAAACGCTTGAACGAATGTCTGGCGTTGTCCGTGATCGAATCAATGCTCAACGACAAACGCGTGCTAGCACGGGAGCCGGTCGTGCGTCGACTATGCTAGTCACTTTGATTGCACCGCTCGCCTACCTGTTTATGTTCGTGTTCCATCGTGAACATCTAGCGAGTTTGTTTAACGATCCTATTGGTCGTGTGATGTTAGGGATTGCGATCATTCTGGAAATCGTCGGTATCGTGTGGGTCTTGGCCTTGCTTCGACAAGTTGACTAGACCCGACTTTGGCTTCCACATCCCAAAAGGATACGACTAGTCCAAATTTCTCGGCTCTCACAAGTTCGAGACCAATGACGATCATTGGATGCACTAGACTTTGAATCAGGACACTAGAAAGACGATTGAATGACTTGGTTCAGAGATCCGACGTTTCTTACATGGTTCCTAGGCATTACCGCGGTGATGTACTGGGTCGGCATGACGGCACTGGCGGGTCGTAAACGGGTTCGGCATATCAGTGATATGTACGAACCGGGATTGCGAAAAACGCCCGGGAAACTTCGACGTTCGCTAGCGGGCTTGTTGCCGGTTTCGGATGATGGATTGGATCGGCTGGAACAAGAGTTAAAACGCGGCGGATATTACGCGTCGTTCGCAGCGATCGAATTCTTGGCGACACGGAATACGATCGTTGTCGGACTTGCGATCATGGGGGGGACGGCCGCAGTGGCTGCGGACCCAGGCACTGCCGTTCCCAAGCTCATGCTGATCGCCACAACCGCCTGTGCAACGTTGGCGTATGTACTTCCACGCTTGATTCTGAAAATTCAGGCTCGCGCAAGACTAAACCGCATCGAAACCGGGCTACCGGACGCATTGGATATGGTCCGCATGTGCCTCACCGGAGGCCTTCCCTTGCGTGGCGCATTGGAACGGGTAGCCCAGGAAGTGGAATTCTTCCACCCGGATCTGGCGGTCGAATTGGAAGTCGTCCGACGACATTCGGAAGCCGACACGATGCCAAAGGCACTCCGTGAGTTTGCCCGACGATTGAACACGCCCGACGTCAATGCGTTGGCGACATTGGTGAGTCAAACAGAACGACTCGGAACGCACGTCGCTGTCGCAGTCACAGAGTTCGCGGACAGCGTGCGTCGCCAACAGCGTCAAAGAGCGGAAGAACGGGCCAGTAAAACGAGCATTCGCATGCTGTTCCCGGTCATCTTCTGCTTAGCGCCGCCGGTGTTTATTTTGCTACTAGGTCCGCCGGTCCTACAGCTCAAGAACTTCCTGCAAGACGCTCACGATGTCGGTGGAGTTCTGAACCCAGAAACGTACAGCGAACTCCCTGCAAACGAAACACCATCCGCAAACTGAACACGAATCCGACTATTGACCGTGGTTCACTGCAGTCGGGAGTTGCCAACGTGTTTCGGCGGAGTGTTCACCTGCGTCTTGCTGTGGAACACCGATGCGTGCCGGGACCACCGGCGGTGATGGTTCAAGTGTGACGTGGGTGCTACCAAACCAAGGAGTTGCCTCTGGTGATGGTTGCGGACTTGCGACCACTTGTGCGGATGCCAGTTCAACTCTAGCAGTCGCAGTTTGTTCGGGTTCCGGTGTTGCTTTGACTACACGAGGTTTGGCAGTCCGTTGCTTTTGTTCCCATTGCGCAATTTGCACCAAGGCGTTTTTAGCAGCCGAGGACTTGGGATCGAGATCCAATGCGATGGAATAGTGTTTCTTCGCCAGGCCGAGTTCGCCTCGCTGCATCAACACAAAACCGACATTCGCATGCGCTTCCGCATCGTCGAGCACACGTCGAAACAAGCTCCAGCTCTCGTCAATCCGCCCCATTGCGCCCGTCACGGTCGCAAGGTTGATTACGATCCGTTCGTTTTGCGAGTCCAATTGGTACGCTTGTTTGAGCAGTGTTTCTGCTTGTTCCAATTCACCGGCGAGGTACAACGCGTAGCCGCGATCGGCAAATAGATCCGCGTTGTTCGGATTCAACCCTCTCGCGAGATCGAATTCCTGAGTGGCCAACGCTGGCTGATCCAAGCGTGTGTAGATCACCATGAGTCGATGGTGAATCTCTGCACTATCGGGCTTTTGACTCAGCAATTGCTCGTACATCATCCGGGCTTTCGCGAGTTCACCCTGACGTTCATGAAGACGAGCCATACTCATGCGAACTTGGAATTCGTTGTTCGCGTGTTCGGCTGAGCCCAACTTTGGCGTTGCTCGATCGGAGATGTTCGCACATCCGCATACGGCGATACTCATCACCGCCGGTGCCAGTATGAGTCGTATCCAAGTTTTCTGCATGATGTTTTGATTTCCAGAGAGAAACCGAAGCCTCGGACTTCACTCATCCGTTGAAGACACAACTATGACGCAGAACGAACGAAAACCCGCCGATCGAAACCGGCGGGCACTCGCTTGATCGCTATGATCTAGAAACCGAAGCCACCACCGCCAAAGCCGCCGCCAATTCCACCGAGTCCGCCACCACCGAAGAATCCGCCAAAGCCGAAGCCATTGCCCCCGGCGTTGCTGAATCCACGACGGTAAGCACTTTCGGCTTCGTTGCCTTCGAAACCTGGAGTCAGAGCAGGCGAGACATACACGCGAGCTTCCGCGTCGGCGACGCCCATCGATGCCAAGGCTTCGACAATTGCGGCTCGGCGAGCCATGTCCAAGCCGTGATTGCTGTTGACCGGATATCCATATTGGGAGTTGGGATCAACACCCATCGTGGACCGTTCGACCAGAATCGAGAACGGAGTTTCCGCACTGCGGGCAGCGATCTTTTTCAGGTGATCCATACCCGCTCTGTTGAGCACCACACCTTCGTCGGTCCACTCGTGTTCGTGAATTACGAAGTCCGATGCTTCGGCGTTTGCCTCTTGCTGCTGCCACACGGGATCGCTGATCGTTCCCTGCGGATTTGGGGTGAAGTCCCCCATGTTGTAACATTTCGTTGCATACGAGCAGCCTACGGAATGACTAGCAATCCAGGTGGCTGCCATGACGGCCGCGATGCGGCGTACTTGATCCATCGGCATGATTGGGAATCCTTTCTCATTGCCACGGCGGCCTGTGCGAAGGTTCGCCGGCGACGTGTTTGATTTGGTCCAGCCGCGGGTCATCCAGACTGCTGGCGGCTTGTTGGCTCGTCATCGACGAGCGGCTTCGTGACGAAATCCCGACCCCAGACATACCGAGTCGTTATGGCGAGAAACCAACCGGTCCCTCGATGTAATATTCATCCGTCGCTCGGACACCTTCCACACCACCGCAACGTCGCAGTCGGCTGCGGTACAGCGGCCAAACCGTGCTCCGGTGGTGATGGTTCGGACGACCTTCGATGTCCCCATACCAATAGAAATCCAAATCGTTTGGTTCGGTCACTTCCATTCCCGGAAGAATCACGGGGGCTTGTTCTGGTTCCAACGGATGAACAAGTTCCGGGCTGACGAGAATGAGAAGTTCCGTCTCGTCTCGCGAAATCGAACGATTCGCTAGCAACGTATTCAAGCCAGGGATGCTACCCAGAATTGGAATTCGGCTGATGTCGCCACGTTGCTGTTCTTGCAACAACCCAGCAATCGCGAAGACTTGGCCTTCCCGCATATCGACCACCGTGCTGACGGTTCGCGAGTCGAGCCCGGGAATCCCTCCGACAGAGTTTTCCGGGTTCAGCGTACTGAACGTCGGAGCGACTTGAAGCCGGATACGATCCTTGTCCAACACCGTGGGCGTGAAGGCGAGTTGTGTACCGAAGCTCTTGAAAGACGTCGTTGCTGCACCAACACCGCCGATGCCGACGGTCGTGGGAACTGCAAATTCCCCACCAGCGAGGAACGTTGCTGTTCGACCGCTGATGACGACCAAGTTCGGTTCCGCCAAAATTTGAGCGGAACCGTTGGTTTCCAAAGCTCGCAGCATCAGCGAGAAGCTGTCGTTATCGAACGTACCGGACAAACTCAGGTTTCCGCCACCGGCCAAAACCGAATTGAACGCGAAATCGCCGACGTCGAAACTAAAATCGGAGCCCAGTTGTCGCATGGCCGACCGTTTGAGTTCGGCGATCCGCACCTTAAGCATCACTTGCTTTTCGCCCGGCACTTCGAGCATGTTGATCAACGACGCTCGTGGAAGCGTGCCGGCATCCGGGAACGGTTCTGCAACAGTGCCGTCGGAAACCGGTGTGAAAGCGCCACCGCCGAGTCCGGCACCTGACCCGCCGCCAGTATTCTGACGGAGCAATGACAGGATTTGCGTGGCTTCTTCTTCGTCGCGGGCTTGGCCGCGAATGATAACTTTATCTGCCACCGGAATCAGTTGAATCCGACTGTTCGGAAACAACTCGTTGATCATGGATTCAAGTTCGGAATACTCGAGTTGTCGACGATCGGCGACCGCGTCATCTTTGGTGACGGTGATCAAAATTGTCAACAACTGCGGTTCCTGCTCGGTACCGGTCCAGATGGTGACAGTCGTGCTGCCAGTCTCTTTCCCGATGAACTCGACTTCGCGAGCACCGAAGGGCACGATCTCGACGATTGTCGGGTCGGCAACCGCGGTACGGAAGATCGCTTTCTTCATCCGCAGAATCTTGGCTCGTCGCTTTTGAACTTCCAGTTCAACTTCAGTCGTGAGGATTTCCTCCACCAGCGACTGAACTTTTTCTTCCACCTGCAATGAAGGTGGCGGAACCGCGGGTTGCTGGGCAGTGGCATCGGTTGCCATCCCCGCCACAGACACGGTCCAGGTCACACAACAAGCGGTCAACCGTTTCCAAATCCTCGGCACCATAACTTCCCTCCCTGAAGCGCATTCGCCTCCCGCGGCACCCGGTAGTCGGCGACGATGCCGGTCGGTGAACAGTGATTGAGCGAATCCAACGCGATCGTGGACCCAATCTCCTGTTCAGATTATTCGGCATAAGAGCGGTTGGAAGTTTACGGAATTTGTACCGGTTGGATCGCTTCTTCCGGTTTTGACGAAAGAAAGACTCCCATTTTCACCTAAAGTCACATTCCACAACTCAAGTCATGTCTATGTGTTGCTACCACTCGCGGAGACTAACGGTCGACGCTGTTCCAACTGCATGCTTCGTTCATCTTCCGGGGGGGCTTTCTTGAGAATCTGTTTTGCTCGCAAGGGATTACGACGCGAGTTGGCGGCAATTTCCGTGATGTTCAAGCGTTGGGAACCGACATGAATCGCTTGGAGATTGATCTGGCGATCCGCAAAGAACAGTTGCAAATTCGGCCGCAACTCCGCGGACGCCGACGCCGAGGAGGGCAGAGGTTCATAGAGATAAACACCTTGGACAAGACCGGTCGCCCGGGAGTTCATCAATACGTGACCATCCGGAAGGAATCGCAACGACAGATCGCCATTGAACCAGCGACCATGCAAATCACTTTGCGGTCCGCACCCCGCAAAACATCCGCATGAAATCATGAGCAACAAGAACAAACCACGGCAACGACCTGGTTTGCGTGTCAGAAGCTGATCCAAAATCATTGACCTACTCAGCAAAAGAAACCCACGATCTTCCAACGTTCGAAACTGCACAACGCGTGCCGTCGCGGGAATTTTCCGAGACCTGTCCCTCGCGAACTGAGTTGCGGACGGGAAGGAGTTTTTCGCGTCAACTCTGTGTCCGCCGGGATGCGGCCGTTACCGTCGGTTAGCGCATCTGACTCATTCGGGAGCGAGGTTGTCGCTCAGAAACACGGTCGATTTCCCGCTGAAACCCAGCTTTCCTAGGAATTCCAAGACCAACCAGTGCCATCGCAGAAACGGTATGGAGATTGCATAAGAGTTTCCTTACTCCGTCTCTCTAACAGCACTTGTAGTTCATTTTGGATTCGACCGATGCGGAATCTTCGTCAAAAAACCGGTTCTTCGAAGCGACGCGGTTCTGTGTTTGTGGAGTACTTGCTGCTCGTGACCATCATCGGAATAGGCGTGATCGTGGGATTGGTCGCGGTTCGTAAGGCATTGGTGGAAGAATTGCTTGACTTGGCCGCCGCCATCAACGCCATTACTCCCCCACCGGTTCCGTAAACGAAGTACCGAACCAAGCGATTAACTCGACCGATAGATGTCGACGAGAAAAATCACCGCTTCACTGCGTCCTGCGTTTTCGATCGCGTGAGGCACGTCGGCACGATAACTGGCGGAGTCGCCTTTGGAGAGTTCGATCGTGTCTCCCGCACTGATGACACGCACCCGTCCCTTTTCGACGGTGAGAAACTCCCGAGTCCCCTCGAAATGGGCGGCACTCTTCAGCACTCCGCCGCTACGGAATGTGACTTGGTAGAACTCGACGTCCTTCTCCAAGTGCAACGGACTCAACGTACGAATTGTGCAGAATTCGTCGGAGCGATAATGATACTGCCGGTCTTCCGCACGAATGACGGAGATCTTCGATGAAGCTTCCGGCGCTTCGATGAGATCGCCGATCGACATCTCGAACGCCCGTGCGATCCGCGCTGTCACCGCGAGTGTGGGGTTCGCCTGTCCGCGTTCGATCTGACTCAGCATACTGCGTGACACGCCACATGCCGCCGACAGCGCATCCAAACTCCACCCGCGATCCTTACGAAGTTCGCGAACTCGCTGACACAGATGAGCTTGAATGTCGTCGGACGGTTCCGGTTCTGTCATGGGTTGCCAAACGATGGCAGCACGTCTGTTGAAATTCTGTAGCAAAACACGCCCAGAGGGTAACGAACATCCTCTGGGCGATGGGTGGGATTACTTCGCTTCCGTTTTGGCCTGATCTTTGGCTTCGTCTTTCGCTTCATCCTCGTCGGTCTTCGGCGGACCGAGCAGCTCACGAAGCTTCGCATCGAGTCGTTGCCCGCGAGCTTGCAACTCGACGACCTTGCCGTCGCGATCGACCAAGATCATCGTGGGAATCGCGTTGATGCCATAGTACTCGGCATTCGGCTGACCTTCGGCCCAAACCGTGGTCCAAGGCAGTTCTCGTTCGGTAAGGAATTTCTGAACGGCGGCGATATTCTCGTCTTGGTTGATGCCGACGATCTCGAAACCTTTATCGTGATAGGCTTCGTAGTGCTTCATCATGTTCGGGATTTCGGCGATACATGGTCCGCACCAAGTGGCCCAGAAGTCCACCAGCACAACTTTCCCACGATAGCTCTCCCAGTTGAACGGTTTGTCCTCAACGGTTTTGCCTTTCAGCTCCATCGTGTTGCCCAGAAGGCCAAGTCGGCGAGCAGTCCCTTGGAAGGTTTCGGCGTAGTTCGAGAGTTGTTCGTCTTCACTGGTCCGAGCGAGTTTCGCGAGTCGTTCGTAGATGGCTGCAGCAGCGTCAGAAGCGGGGCTGCGTTCCAATGTCTGAGCCAACATGTAAGCCGGACGGAAGTTCGCCATGCTGAGACCGTCTTTCTCGGCATCCGCGAACACGTCATTGATGAGGGCGTTCCGATCCTCTTTCGAAAGTTTCGGGGCCGCTTGGATTCGCGTCTGCAATAGAACGTTCTTCGCCAAGCTCGCGATCAATGGACGTTCGTCGTTCTTGTACTTTTCGGCGAGTTCTTTCCGCGCGTCGGCGGCTGACTTGTCACCAAACCGGGTTTTCCACTGCAGAGCGGTCATACGAACTTCAAACGCCGCTCCGGCTTCCGCGACCGGCACATCTTTCATCGCAAGAATTTTCGTTGCCGCTTCATCCAAGGCCGATTGCATCGCCATCAGTTCTTCCACTGAAGTGGGACGCGTTTTTTGCGTTTCTTCGATGAAGTTCGAAAGGTTCTCTAGGGTCGGTTCCTCGGGAAGAGCGAATTTATTCTCGTCCTTTTCGGGCTTCTCGCTTTTCTCGGATTTCTCTGGCTGAGCGTTCTCGGTCTTTTTCGCATCGTCCTTTTCGGATTCCGCGTGAATTTGAGGCAACGCGATACACAAGGCGGCGCTGAACACGAATGAGTTCAACATAAGGGATCGGATTTGCACGGGAACTCCCAAAGGTTTCGCAAAGAGAAGCGAAGAAGGCCAACTGTCAATAATGATTGACAGATCAACATTGATTCATCTTAGGCGAGAGACACGAAAGATGGAATCTAGCCAGCCCAATTTCTGCGGCAATCCGAGCAGAACTACCGTGCGACAACAACGTTAGGGTTCGAGACAAACCCTAAGGTTTTTTATAGCGCTGACTGGCTTCTTTGAGAATTTCGCGTTCGCGATCGGTCAGGCTGGCTTCGCCTTCGCGATGAATTTTATCGAGGATGGCGTCCACGGTTGCATCCAGTTTCGTATCACGCGGCCCGAGCTTCGTTTCGGGTTCATCGACGGGGTTATACAGTTTGACGCCCTTCGGTTTTCGTTTGGTCAAACGGACTCCCTGCCAATTCTGCGTGATGCTCGACAATCGCCAGCGGAATTTTCCGTAGGCTAGCCCAAAGACCAATCCTCCTAAGTGTGCAATGTGGGCGATGTTGTCTTGACTCGGATTGCCGCCCAATTCCCGCAACACTGGGAACAGGTCCCAAACCACATAGATTGCCACCAGCACGCGGGCTTGGATCGGGAACATCCACAGTAAAATGGTGTGAGTGGGGAAATACCACGCGAACAACGCGAGCACTCCCATGACCGCGCCTGACGCACCGATCGCGGGTGTCAAACTCCCCATGAACATCTCGAAGAATGCGAACGCAATCCCCGAGCAAACGGCTGCAAACACGTAAAAGTAAGCAAACTCCCGCGAACCGAGCATTCGTTCCAACGCCGGTGCGAAGAAGAACAGCGAAAGCATATTGAAGAAAATATGCATGATGTCATACCGGCTATGACAAAACGCATACGTCAAGAACCGCCAGACTTGAAGCCCTTTGGTCGCTTTATCGGGTGCGAGTTCGAACCAGTTTTCGACGACGGATTCCTTCGGTAGTCCGCCCATGCGAGCCGCCTCTTGAATCGAGCGTTCGAGTTGCTCCCGTTCGCGTTCGACGACTTCGGCGGGCACTCCGCGATCGATGGCTTGCTGAAGTCGCCGATCGATTTCGGCACGGTAGTCTGGCTCTTTGGTCCAAACGACTTGCAGAATGAAAACGATGACGTTCGCAATAATGATCCACTTGACGACCGGTGGAAAACCGATTCCGGTGTAGCCGCCGCCAAACGAACCTCCGGAATTCAGCGAACCGGTGTAGGAACGTTCTCCACCCCGAACGTAATCGCGATCTTCAAAACCCATCGGGTCGTCCATCCTGTGTTGCGGTTCCACTTGGCGTTATCCGCCTAGTCTATCGCAATTCTTTCCGAAACTGCTAGAGGATTCGGCTTCGTCAAGCGGGGAGTCTTGAGTGCCGGGAGTGAGGATTTCCCGAAAACGGCTTCCGCGACTCCCGACTCTCCACTCACATTTTTACCGCAGGTTACTTCGACTTCTTGAGCAGACCCCGAAGTCGCATCCATTCACCCGCACGTGCCGGCCAAGTGGAAACAGGATTGTCGGTCGGACGCAATCCGAAACCGTGCCCACCGCTATTGTAGATGTGTAGTTCCGCTGGCACGCCTGCTTCCTTCAAGGCAATAAACAGCCGAGCGGTGTCGGCGGGAGTGATACGGTCATCATAAGCGTGTGCCATAAAGATCGGCGGCGTTTCCGAAGTCACTCGGATTTCTTCGGAGAGTTCCTTGCCGTAGGTTTTGGCATTTCGTTCGCCGGTGAGATACGCCGGGTAAATCAGGACACCAAAATTCGGTTTCGGACTTTCTTCGTCGATGTCGTCGATGCTTTTGTAAGCGGGCCGATCACCGTTGGTCAGGGCGGTTGTGGAAAGATGCCCGCCGGCGGAAAAACCAAGAATGCCGATGCGTTCCGGATCGAGGCCCCACTCTTCGGCATGGGCCCGTGTGAAGCGAATCGCACGTTGTGCGTCTTGAAGTGGGGCTTCGTGTTTGGGGCGATCCTTCCGACGGGGCACACGATACTTCAGCAACACCCCGGTGACGCCGATCGAGTTCAACCACTCGGCGACTTCGATGCCTTCCAAATCCCATGCGAGAATGCTGTACCCGCCACCTGGGCAAATCACGATGGAGGCTCCCGTGTCTTTGTCTTTCGGGGCCTTGTAGACGGTCAGTGTAGGGTTAGTCACGTTGTGGATTCGCGTGACAGGATGGGCGGCATCGGCGGGTAGTTTGACCGCTTCTTCCGGGCCGATATCCCCTGTCTCGCCAGGTGCACCGTCCGGCCAAAGTTCGAAAACCGGCGGCTCATCGGCCGCGTTTGCCACGCCGAAGTCACACGCCCAGAGACCAACCGCCGCCAACACAATCGCACTCAAACGCATTATGAATTGCCCTTCTTAGTTCTCTTGAAAAAAGTTCCTCATCAATGGGTGGCATGTCCACGGCTTTGCGTGGACATGATTCGACATTCAAGCTTCACAAGCCCATGCCCATCCCGAGCGATGGGCATGCCACCCAGCTTCTTTTCATATCCAATGGTTCGTTAGGTTGCGTTCGAAAAACACAAAATCAGCCAATTCCCAGCATCTGCTTTCGATTCCAAAAGCGAGTTTGTGCCAGGACACGACTAAGCCGACAGGTTACAGGTTGCCATCGGTGGTTGTAGCGGGTTCGGCGTCGGGGTCGGAATTTTCTCGGCTGCGGTCTTCCATGACGCGTTCGAAGCTTTCCTTCATCTCTGGTAAGTTCGACACCAACGCTCGGAAATCGCCTTGGCGAAGTGCGAGCAAGCTCAGCGGTTTATGACATCTCACGGTTGCACTCCGCGTGCGATTGTTGAGCAACGCCATCTCGCCGAAGTATTCGCCGGGTGTGAGTTTCGCGACGACGTTTTGCGTCACGTTCCCGCTTTCATCTGGCTTCTCCACCAAGACTTCCGCTTCACCTTCCAGAATGATGTACAACGAGTCGCCGAGATCACCTTGCCGGAAGACGGTTTCGCCAGGTTCGAAGTGGACCTTGGAAATCGCGTTGCCACTCTCCAGTCGCAATTGCACCGTTTCCGGTTTGATGATGAGATCTAGAAACCACGCCGCACCCACTTTCAATTTCCGTGTGAAGCCGGGAAGCTTCATCCAATAAACTGTGCGCCACATCATCCACGCAATCAGACCGGTCCCGCGACCACCGAGTGGAATCCGGTTCAGCAACAACGCGACCGCACGGTGATACCCCAGCGAGCCCATCGTCCCGAGACCTTTGAACGTGTAACGCTTTTTCTCGCCGCCAAACATCTGAGCTTTGATGTTATGGGCCAGCACTTTCGCCTGTCGTGTCGCATGCTGCGCGGTTGGCGGGCAGAACCCTTCGCCGGTCGGGCTGGGCATCGCCATACAGTCACCAATGGCCGACACTTCGGGAAAACCTTCGATTTGGAAGTATTGATCGATCAAAATCTTCCCGCGTTCTTTCGGCAACTCAAGCGTGTCGATAATCGGGTTCGGCATCGAGGGCACGGTCGAAATCAGGGTTTTCGTCGGCACGCGGGTTTCTTCGCCGGTCTCCTTGTTCTTGATGATAGCCGCATCGGGCGTGGCGGTGCGGAGTCGGCTATCGAGCACGAGTTCCATCCCGCGATCTTTCATGACATTTTGCGCGTAGTTGCCTAGTTTTTCGGGAATCTCTCGTTCGAGAATCCGCTTGCCGGAATGCACGAGCATCACACGGATATCTTCCGGCTCTACGCCTTGGTAGTCTTTTGCAACTGCCCGAAGAAAGTCGTTCAGTTCCGCAGCGACTTCAACGCCCGAATAACCGCCCCCGGCGATGACAAACGTCAAGAGTTCTTTGCGGTGCTGGAGATCGGTCTCGACGACGGCTTCTTCCAACACGCGGATCACATGGTTCCGCAGGCTGACGGCGTCCGCGAGATTCTTGAACGGCAAGGCATGCTCGTAGATGCCGGGGATGCCTCGGAAGTCGGTCACGGTCCCGAGGGCGAGCACGAGATGGTCGTACTCCAATTGCAATGGTCGTGGCCAAAAGCCTGGGCTGAGTGTCACAGTGCGGTTCGCAAGGTCAATCGACTCGACTTCGCGAATGTAGAGTTTCGTACGCGGTAACAGACGGTGAATCGGACTGACGGTATCGGTGATCCCAATACTACCCGAGACAACTTCCGCGAGCATCGGTTGGAAAACGAAATAGTTTTCTTTGTTGACGAGCGAGATTTCCACATCGTCTCGCCCACGGAACTGACGTTCGAGTTCCATGGCCGCATACACGCCGCCAAACCCACCACCGAGAATCACAATTCGCTTGCGACCTGATGACGGTACGGTTTCCGGAATGTCGCCGTTCGACGCCGGTGATGCAGATGAGCTCGCTGAAGGGGACTTCGAATCCGACATGACCATCATCCTGAAGGCTGGAGTAGAGACCGTCTCACGAGGTTTCGTGTCTGCGGGGATGCAAAATGGCGATTGCCTACGCGTTCCCACAACACAGAACTCGTTCGAGAGAAATGTGAACTACGTTAGGCATCCGAACGCAGGCAGAGAATAACCCACAACCCCCATTCAGGGAAAGCGTGCGCAGGTTAACAGGTCGAGTTCGTTCCAGTTTCACTCGTCAGAAAGTCGACACCAACCATTGATAAAGACCGGTTCGGGTGTCGTGAAATGATCATCGCGACGCGGGACGTTGCAGTCGAATCGAGCGTTCAAAACGAGAATCGCCGTCGAGATCTTCTCGCAAGACAGCCCCTCGACGGTCGCGGTCAATCTTCAATTCGCGGACGTGTCGACCGAACTCGTCTTGCTGAATCCAAACGTCTCCCGGTGTCAACGAAAGTTGTTCCCACAGTGATTCGTCAAGTAGGTTTCCCGGCGGTTTGGCAACTGGTGGTTGCTTCGGGTCTTCGAGTTTCTTCCAACCCCAGAACACCAATGAACCAGCTGCTAACGTCAATACGATCGGCAACCAGTTGACTCCCGGTTGGTTGTTTTCCAGCCAAAACTCGGCACCTTCGGATTCTGCATCGGGCAATGGAAAAGGACGACTTGATAGCGGAACCGCTTGCTCGTTGGGCACATTCCGAAGCGGTGGCGTTCGTAACGCGAACAGTTCGTCGTCGGCGGACTGCTCGATCAGCGTTTGCAGAGTTCGAGACAGTTGGTCGGCCTCAGATGCAGGAGCACAAAGCAGAAAACGAATCGACCAATGACCGGAGACGGCGTCATAGTCGTCTTCGCAACGCACATCGATCGGCACGTTTGTCGTTAGACTGAGTTCGTGGGCAAAGAAACCGGCCTCGGCAGCGTTCCCGAAGCGGGCAATCGTTCGTTGATCCTTGCCGGCTGCCGGAACGTCCTCGGAATCCGACCACGTCGAATTGTTCGGCAGTTGATTGTCTTCGGGGCGTAACATCGGATCGCCTTGTTGCAAGCGAAAGATTGCCGAACACCCGCGAACCCTGTCACTTCGACATGGCCGCAAGTGTTCCGTCAATTTTATGCCTCAACACGATCGAGAACCAGCCCATTCGTGAAACTCCGGTGCGATCATCGTCGTTCGTAGCTGCTGATCGCACGCCAGTTTTGCATCAGTTCCCGTCCCAATCTTTGGGAAGTTCCAAACTCCACACCTCGTCACTAAGCGGCTGCGCGTGTCCGCCGGCTACCCACAGACGGTCCTGAAACACGAATACGGAATGCTCGTGACGTTCCTTCCACGAGTGTTCGGTTTCGAGTTTCTTCCAGTCTCGACCGTTTTTCGAATACCACACGTCACCCCAGTTCTGCGATGGTTCTTTCGACCAACCACCCACCACCCACATATGATCCCGGTACACCGCGGACGAAAACCATAACCGGGGATTCCACGATGCAGCTGCCGTTTCGCGACGCCACTCAACTCCGTCTGCCGAACTCCAGACGTCGTTAAAGGCTTGGTATTCCGGTACGTAATTACCTCCGCCGAAAACATAAATCCGATCATTCAGTACCGCAGCCTGATGATATGCCCGTGGTGCCCATCCTGCATTCTTTGTGACTTGCGTCCATGTCTTCCCGTCTTCGGTGCACCAGACATCGTTCTTCAAGCTCGACTCATCGCCGAAGTAATAGTTCTCGGTTCCGCCGAGGATCCACATCTTGCCTTGAAACTCGACCACTGCCGATGCCAACCGAGGCGACCACCCCGCGTGCTCGGTTTCCTGTTTCCAGTCTTTCCCGTCTGTGGACGACCAAACCGTATCACTCGCCGAGTGCCCCGGCAGCCGACCGTTGTACCATCCCCCCATGAACCACATGCGATTTTTGAATGTGATCGACATCGACAAGTCCGAATGCAGCCACGGCGCGGATTGAGTGACAAGTTGCCAATCTTTCCCGTTCGCGGAACTCCACACGTCTCGTGGTGGAGCCTCGTAAGAATTGAACCATCCTCCGAAGATCCACATGCGATCGTCAAACACCAATTCTCCCTGCGAATCACGGGGTTGCCACGCCGCATGTTCCGCGACACGGTTCCAACGCACCGACGGTTCGGCCGCTCGCAGATCGGCACCGAAGCAAACAATCGAAAACGCGCCCCAGGCACACACTCGAAACGTCATCGTGACCTCCCACCTTCAACATTCACCAACAAACATACGCTTATGAGTTTTTGACAGCGAACGATGGTAAACGACTTCCCCGCAGAACAACACGCCGAGCCAATTCTCGAACACTCATTCACCCCGGTCTCTTGGTGTGGTTTCTGAAATTGCGGTAGGATGCAGTCGTCGGATCAGTCCCGTTTCCGGATGTCCTCTTTCCATGACCATTATCTCAACCGAATCGGCACGGCCGATCCAGAACCCAGCAGTCGGTTCGCCATATGTTTCGTATGCGTATTCCTATCCCCATAAGACGGCTTACCGCCCACTAACGCCACCAGTTCCGCTCTCAGAAGTTTGGCAGGATGAGCGACGAGACGGGTTGTTCTTGTATGTGCACATTCCGTTTTGCGAACACCGCTGTGGATTCTGCAACTTGTTCACGACCGTGAACCCCGAGGGCAATCTCGTCCAGCGATACTTACAGCAACTTCGGATCGAAGCCGAGCAAATTCGTCGCAGCATTGGCGTTCGATCGTTCGCGAACATGGCGATTGGTGGCGGCACCCCGTCGTTCTTGACGCTGTCGGAACTGCAAGAACTTTTCGAAATTGTTACAGACGTCATGGACGTTGCACCGCGATCCGTTCCCCTCTCGTTCGAAGTCTCACCAGCCACAATCGACCGCGAAAAACTCGAATGGTTGCGAGAAGTCGGCGTGACGCGGATCAGCATGGGTGTGGAGTCGTTCGATGACGCAACGGCTCATCGAATGGGACGTCCACAAAATCGGCGTCGTGTCGACGAAGCCATCACCTTGTTACAGGACATTAACTTTCCGACTCTCAATCTTGATCTGATCTACGGCACTCCCGAGCAAACACTGGACGAGTGGCAAAAAGATATCGAAACCGCGATTCGGTTTGCGCCGCGAGAACTCTATCTCTATCCGCTCTATGTGCGGCCGTTGACCGGATTGTCAGGGCGACAACAACCGTGGGATGAACAACGTCTATCCGCATACCGCACTGCCCGCGATCAACTTATTGAAGCCGGTTATGAGCAAGTCTCGATGCGGATGTTCCGCCAACCGCAAACCGCTGCCGTCAGTAAAACGGTCTATCGGTGTCAAACCGACGGGATGGTCGGACTCGGTTGCGGAGCCCGTTCCTACACGCAGTCGCTGCACTATTCGACGGAGTACGCCGTGCGTCGCGATGGTGTCCGATCAATTCTGCTCGACTATATCAATCGCCCCGCAGAGAGTTTTCGGTCCGCAAGATACGGGTACCGGTTGCCGCTGGAAGATCAGCACCGGCGATTCGTGATTCTCTCGCTCCTGCAAGTCGAAGGACTGTCTCGGAACGATTTTCGACACCGCTTCTACACCGACGTGCTCGAGTTATTACCAGAATTACGAGCATTGGAGTCTTCAGGGTTAGCGGAAATTGATTCTGGTCGCATCACGCTGACGCCTGCCGGTCTCGAACGTTCCGACGCGATCGGTCCTTGGCTGAACTCGACCGCGGTTGCGAGTCTCATGCAGGACTACGAACTGAAGTAACCCTCATGCCAGCTGACCTGACCATTCTGTATCGTGGGCCTCTGTCAAGTTGTAACTACGCGTGCGAATATTGCCCGTTCGCAAAACGACACGAAACAGCCGCCCAACTCGCGACCGACCGCCGAGCCCTCGAACGGTTCACCAATTGGGCGTTGAATTCAGCGAATCGAACCCTTGCAGTTTTTTTTACGCCCTGGGGTGAAGCACTGACACGACGGTGGTATCACGACGCCATCATTCGCTTGTCACGATCGGATCATGTCTGTCGAATCGTTGCTCAAACCAATCTTTCCAGTCCACTCGATTGGCTTCACGAAACCCACCGCGAACGAGTCGCGTTATGGTGCACCTACCATCCGACCGAAACCACTCGTCAAACATTTCTGAGTCAATGTGACCGACTCCGCGAAATCGGTGTGCGACACAGCATTGGCATGGTCGGGCGTCCCGAAGATTTCGACGAAATCACCGCAATGCGGGCGGAACTTCCCTCGGAAATCTATCTATGGATCAATGCGTACGATGTCGGTAATGGCCAGAAATATCCGTACTCAACGGCCGAACGGGATCGGCTCGCCGCTATTGACCCAAACTTCCCGACAAACACCGTGGATCACCCGAGTCTGGGGAAACTGTGTCGCACGGGGCATTCCGTGATATCCGTTGACGGCGATGGCACCATTCGGCGATGTCACTTCGTCCGCTCGTCGATTGGAAACATTTACGAACGGAACTGGGAGTCGGCACTCGCTCTCAAACCCTGTCCTCGCGAAACGTGTGGCTGCCACATTGGATACATTCACTTGCCAGAACTTCGGCAAGACGCGATCTATGGTGATGGCATCCTCGAACGGATTCCAGCTGAGCTAACCATAACATATACGAACGATCACCAACTGACTTAAACTTTGACAGTCACCCATCGAGTGGTATTCATCGCTCTCAACTGCTGTCTTGAGATGAGCATCCATCACGAGTCGACAGCGATATCGAATTCGTTAGTGTCGTACTCGCTACGAACTCGAATCGCGAGGTACGGTGTCACCGGTTCGACGCGGCCTTTTAGTTGAATCGGAATCAAGGGTTGCGAGACGACCTTGCGACTGACGAGTTGTTGCGTGCCCGGTCCCATCACGACTTGCCCCGGTTTCGCCACCGACGATTCGAGTCGACTGGCCACATTCACGGTGTCCCCGATGACGGTGTAATCTTTCCGGGTCAGACTACCGATATCACCCACGACCGCGGGACCGCTGTTAATCCCCACACGGATTCCAATATCCGGTTGATCGGGGTTGGCGGCGTTGTAACGTTGAATCTCCAGTTGCATTTGCAAGGCGGCCTTGACTGCGTGCAACGCGTGCTGAGGCTGTTCCAGAGGAGCCCCGAAGAACGCAAGCATGCCATCGCCCATGAACTTATCTAGTGTGCCTTTGTGGAGAAAGACACACTCGCTGAGCATCTCGAAAACCTGATTCAGCAATCGCACCACATCAGCCGGGGCGAGTTTTTCCGAGAGGGTTGTAAATCCACATAAGTCCGCGAAGAGCACACTGACGACGCGATCTTCCGCCATCATCTCTTCGTCGTCCGCCCGGGCCAAAATCTGTTCGACGACCGCCGCCGGGTGGTAACGTGATAATCGTTGTCGCTTGGCTTGCTCGGCTTCGATCTCTTCCCGTAACCGGGCTTGCTCCAAAGCAACGGCAGAAAACAACGACATCGCCGTCACTAACTCAAGATGGCTATGCAGGAACGGTTCTCGCGTGCCGACGGTATCGACGTAGATCAACCCGTCGACGTTGCCCTTGTTGTACAATGGCACACACATCGCGGCTTTGATGTCGAAATTGTGAATACTCTTGGCCTCAGCAAACCGCAAATCGCTAGTTGCATCTCCGACCAACAACGAACGCTGCATGCGAATCGCTTCGTCGGCGATACTTCGACTGATTCCAAATGGGACCGAACTTTTCTCGCTCGGATCGCGACCACGAATCTTCATGGCTTGCGGAATCAGTTCGTTGGTTTCGTCGTCAATGAGGCAAATGAGACCGCGTTGAGCGGGCACATGCTGAAAGACCAAATCCAGAATGCCTTCCAGCATTTGTTCAAGCGCGTCGGTTTTTGCGAGAGCTTCACCAAGACGGCTGAACAACTCAATGCCCAAGGACCCCGACGCCCCGCCGACGGAACTCAGCGGTCCGTCTTCATCGATCGGCACGGCAGTAGCTTCCAAGCTTTCCAGCCGGCCAGCCCCAACACTCCCAGACTCGCCACCCGAACCAACCATCCGCAGCATGCTCGTCAGATCGATCGACATGCTGACGTTCGGCGCGGGACCGTCTTCGAACCGGACGCTACTCTCGGCTTGTTGACGCAGCCGAGTGGATTTGGGTTCGTTTTTCGATGTCGCATCCCCCATGCGGAACACGATCGCCAGCGGGCCCAGATTGATCACGTCGCCGTCTTTGAGCGTTTGTTCGGCGACGGGCAGCTGATTGACGAAAGTCCCGTTACGACTTCCGGCATCTTTGACACGCCATTTCCCGCCTAAAGCCAATAGCGTTGCATGGTGACGACTCATCCCGGCGACACTGTCGGGAAAGACCATGTCGCAGTTGGCCGCTCGGCCCATCGTAACCACCGACTGAGAGAGAACCCGTTGCTTCGGTTCTCCGGCGATTTCATATTCCAGCGTGCAAGATTCGATGTTTTCGGTCCCGGTCAACGGTCTCCCTCCGCGGGAACTTGGATGATCCCGTCGCTGCAATTCCATCGCAATCGTTATTCTGACGAATCGATCCTGTAAGCGATTCGTCCATTGTGAACGGACGAAATCGGTTTCTCAAGTCGTCGAATCATCAATCTCCGCAAAAAACTGCGTCGCTACCACTGACCATGTCACGTGATCACCGCCGAGTAAGACAATATTGCCAAGCCCGGGCGTGAGTCAATCTTCGATCGGCTCCAGTTGCGATTCGGTGAAACACGACATTGAAAACAACAAATTCTTTTCCTCGCACTGTTGCTCGTATCCCTCTGGCATTGCTGCGATCGTGGATTCGTCCCATTCCACAACATACTGGGGATCGGATTTTTTGCCGATCGTGTCTCGCACGACACCGGTCCATCCCTCGCAAACAACATCGGGGAACTCTGGCGCGGTAATCCCAGGGCGAACACGAACCGGAGTACCGGGCGCAAGCCCCTTCTTTCGACTGGCTTTCTTCTTGGCCATGACAATCCCGCGGGGAAACGACAGACGGTCGGCGACCCTTCCTCAATGAAGGGATTCCACTTCGTCGTCCATTGTAGAAGGCCGTTCACGAATTTCCAGCCGACACGTCATTTCCACGCGGAACCAGACGCCAACGCTGTCGCAGGTCGGCGTCGATTTCAGAGCCGATCACAATTCGCCGGATCAAGCTCAGCCACGCGAACGATGATTAGTATTCGCCCTCGGGGAAAGAATCGCCCAATGGTTCGAGGTAGCGGGAATCGGAGTCCTCGCTGAGAGCGTTATACGCGTTTGCGACGTCGTGAAGTTCGTTGTTGACGGCAAAGGAGATTTCCGAAAGTCCGACCACCAACGACAATGTGACGATCGTGCCAATCAGCACCAGTTCCGCCGACATGATGTAGCCGGCTTCGTCGTTGAATAGCTTTCGAGCAAGGTTGAACATCAAAGAAGCTCCGTCGATAGGTAGCCAAAGTCGTCGGGAATGGAGACCGCTGCTGCGGGATCTGACTCGTCAGACGCTCCGTCGTGGAATCGGCTCCGTTGTCAAAACATAGGTCGAGAATCGACAGGTGTCGTCGATTTTCAACAATTTGCCGGAAACCGTTGCAGAAATCCCACATTCCCAAGCGGCTCGCGTTTACCGGAACGCCGGCGCGAGCACATCCATGGCTTCGAGTTCGCGAATCATCGGTGCCAACACCGCCTCGTCGATGTTCGTCAAAGGTGCACGGACCGCTCCACAATCGACACCGAGATGCTTCATCAGCAATTTCGAGGTGCCTAGAAAGCCGGTGCGTTGCATGATGTCGACCATTCTCACACTCAGAGCTTGCTCGTGACGAGCGGTTTCAAAGTCACCGCGTTCGCAGGCGTCAAGAATTCGCCGATACAACGGAGCGGCAAAGTTGTACGTGCTTCCGACGGCTGCCCGAACCCCTAAAACCCATG
This sequence comes from Thalassoroseus sp., assembly GCF_984380535.1. NCBI lineage: Bacteria > Pseudomonadati > Planctomycetota > Planctomycetia > Planctomycetales > Planctomycetaceae > Thalassoroseus > Thalassoroseus sp. Next base: position 141,299 of record NZ_CFHRBF010000020.1, on the reverse strand, counting down.
CGGCCATCAAAACTTGATCCGAACCGTAAAAGACCTTGGCAGTTGGGTCCACGGACTGGGCGCGTTGCAGAGTTTCCAAGTCGAGACTGCTGTATTTGTAACCGGCGTAACTGGGAACTTCGTCACGAAACGCCTTAACGATCTCAGGCAATGGCAACATCAACCCGGTCATCGGCGGAATGTGATAATAGTAAAATGGCAAGTCACCGGCAGCGGCTGCGATCGGCTTCATGAATGCCACGAGGTCTGCCACAGTCGCCGGTTTGAAATACGACGGTGCCACCGCTGAAATCGCCGTCAAACCGAGTTCGCCAGACTGCCGAGCCAGTTCGATGGCATCAGGTTGTGAATGGCTGCCAACGTGCGAAATGACCTGCAGTTCCCCTCCACGTGCCACATCCGCCCATCGCTCGTTGAGTGCTAATCGCTCGCTGAGCGTTAGCGAATGACATTCGCCGGTGCTTCCAGCGATGAACACGCCATCGACATCGGTCGCAATACAGTGTTCGGCCATCGGACCGACAGCATCCAAATTCAAAGACCCATCCGCATTCATGGGCGTATAAGCGGCAGCGATCAATTCAGTCGGCATGGACATGGGGAAGATTCCGGATAGCTCGGTGGCTTTCCGTATGTCTGTGGTACGAAACGCATTGACCACAGAGGCACGGAGAAACACGGAGTTTTTGAAGTCGGCGCAAATAAGGTTCTGTCACAACATACTGCGAGTTTACCGTCGAAGCACTCGGCTTTCGCTTCGCAACTTGAGTTTCTCCGGGAATCGCTTAGAGACTTTGTAAAAATGTCGCCAGATTACGCAAATTCTCCGGATTAAGCGGGCGTTCGAGTTGGTGATGCCATTCGGAGAACACTTCCTCGAGCGACTTCGCGCGGCCATCGTGCAAAAGCCGATCGCGTTGACTGACACCTCGCAATGAAGGCGGACTAAACTTCCGGTTGCCGACCTGATCGTGCAGACCAACGTCGTAGGCCCCATCGGTCGTGTAGGTAAACGAAGGGACGTGACAAGCCGAACACCCTTGAGAATGAAACACCTCCCGGCCTTTCTCGATTTGCGTTTGAATCTCGGGATCGTTTCGCAATCCTCGGGCGTCGATCACAGACGGTGCAAAATCCAACGTAAAGAGGTAAGTCGCCAACTCCCCGGCTGTTTTGGCATCGATGACATCGCCCCGCATCGTGGTTTCGACGGACTTCCGCATTTGTTCGGTCAGTTCTCGCACCGAACCATTCCAAGCCCAGTCGTTTGTGTCCGCAACGCCGCCAAGTGACAGCACACGTTTCGGGTCCCCGTAGGCACCGTCGCCGAGGGTGTCTGCCAGACCGTTGTTGGTGTGGCCATCGGGATGACAAGACTGGCAACTCATCCATCCAAGATGCGACAGTCGCCCGGAATAAAACAGCCGCTCGCCGCGTTCTGTTGCAGACAATTCCCGCGGCGGTCCGAGTGGAACAGTTTTCAGCACGGTTTGTTCGTCGAGATCGATGACCGTGATCGAATCGGACAATTGATTGACAACTACCGCCCGCTTGCGTTTGGTGTCGGCAACCACATCGACTGGACGAGCACCAACGGAAACGCGTTGTACGGAGTTCCAATCCGGCGAGCAAATCGCGAGTTTATCGATGCCACCGAGACAAACGAGCCAATCATCACCAAATGGAACCAGTGCCGTCGGGTCGCTCGCACCGCCGCCGATATCTCCACCCAATCGCGTCAATTGGCCGCCTTTGAGGATATCGGTTTCGGGGTTCGTCCAGTCGGCAATCGTTAACGACCGGACGGCGTTCGTCATCAGCACACCCCATCGAATGTTCTGCGCTGTCGTATGAGCTGTGTCGGTAAGGATTTGATGCGTCACCCACAGTCGGCCGTCGCTGACAACCATATCGGTGATGTTGTGGGCCGGGATTTCGTGAATCGCTTGAACCTGTAAGTCTTCACAGTCGATCACCGCCAACCGCCCGCCGAAAGCGTCCGCGACCAGTAGCGTATCGGGGTCGAGCAGCGTCTGCTCTTGGGGAGCAAATGCCAAATCGATCTTCTTGATCACTTGGGGAGGTGATGCTGTCAAATCGAGCACCGTTAACTGTCGCGCCCAGAGTGAGGAGACAAATCCGCGACCGCGGGTATGGTCAACCATAACCCGCACAGGGTACTTCGCCACCGGCACACGAAACCGTACCGTCGGCGATTGGTTCGAGACATCGAAGCTGATCAACTCATGAGTGTGGAAATCCGTGAGCAGAAGCAAATCGCCGAATCGTTGCAAATCGGTCGGTTCACGGGCAATACGATATTCCCCGGCGACCTGTAATTTCTCGAGATCCAATCGTGAGACGCTGCCACTTCGTCGATTCGCGACCCAGAACGCATCGCCATCGTCCGAGAGTAGCCCTGCGATCGGATGTCGAGCCCCCACTCGCGTTGAAACATCTCCAACAGTCTCTATCGCTGCCGTACAGACTGACACATTCGCCAGCCAACCGAAAAACATGATCAAACGAATCACGTCGCCTGCCCTTCTTTCATTTCGTCTCCCTCCCTTTCTGCAAAGTCGCAAGTCATTATGTTAGCATCCGCAGTGATCCGTGTGCGTTCATGACTCCAAAAAAAGGTTCAACTTCATGCCCTCTCGCTTGTTGTTGTTTGCGTTTCTATTTGTTTCGTTGCCATTACGAGCCGCCGATCGTCCGCCGAACGTCGTGTTGATCGTTGCGGACGATCTCGGTTGGAAGGAACTCGGTTGCTACGGGCAGAAGTGGATCAAAACGCCACATATCGACAGCATTGCTAAGGAAGGAATTCGATTCACCGATTTCTATTCCGGGAACGCGGTGTGTGCTCCGTCGCGGTGCAATTTGATGACGGGCAAGCACCCCGGTCACGCATACATCCGCAGCAACAGCAATCCAAAACAAACACCCGAGTATCTAGCCCAGAAGAAAAAGCACGGTTGGGAATTTCCCGGGCAGCAACCGATTCCCACTGAGGAAGTCACAATCGCGGAAGTCCTCAAGCAAAAGGATTACGCGACGATGGCCGCCGGTAAATGGGGACTCGGCCACTTCGGTACCACCGGCGATCCCAACAAACAGGGTTTCGATCTATTCTACGGATTCAACTGTCAAGTTCATGCCCACAATCACTACCCGAAATTCCTGTGGCGGAACGACAAGAAAATCCCACAACCGGGCAACGATCGCACCTTGAACGGCGAAACGTATTCGCAAGATGGGTTTACGAAGACGGCTCTCGATTTCATCCGCGAAAACCAGGACGAACCGTTCTTCGTGTACTTGCCGTTCGCAATTCCCCATCTTTCGATCCAAGTCCCGCAGGAGTCGCTCGAAGAATACACCGGCGTCATTCCGGAAGAAGACTACCAACATCGGGGCTACCTCAAACATCCGAAACCGCGAGCCGGTTATGCGGCGATGATCTCGCACATGGATCGCGATGTCGGCAAAATCCTGAGTCTTCTCAAGGAACTCGATTTGGACGAGAACACAGTCGTGTTCTTCTCGTCCGACAACGGCCCGACATACGATCGGCTCGGCGGTTCCGATTCAGAATTCTTCGAATCCAATGGTCCTATGACCGGGCTGAAGGGCAGTCTCAAGGAAGGCGGGATTCGTGTGCCGATGGTCGCTCGTTGGCCGGGTCATATTCCCGCTGGCACCGTGACCGATCACCCCGCCGCTTTCTGGGATGTTCTGCCGACCATCGCCGAAATCACCGGCACCAAAGCTCCGCAAAACATCGATGGCCTGAGTTTCGCCTCCACTCTGATGGGCCAAACGGACCGGCAAAAACCGTCCGAGTTTCTGTACTGGGAATTCCCGTCGTATGGTGGTCAGCAAGCCGTCCGCATGGGCAAGTGGAAAGCGTTGCGTGAGAACTTGATGCGGAAGAACAACAAGCAACCGCTCAAAACGCAGCTTTACAATCTCGAGGATGACATCGCCGAAGAACACGATGTCGCCGACCAACATCCCGATATCCTCGCCAAACTCGAAGCCATCATGGACCGCGAACACACGCCAAGCAAGTTGTTCCCGATCCCGGCGATCGATTGAGGATTCATCAGATTTCGGGAGGTGCGTGCGGCGAAGCGTAACGCACTATGGGATCGATGTGGAATGGTGTCGGTGCGTTTCGCTTCGCTGCACACACCCTACTTAAGATGCAACAATATTTATGACCAATTCGCTTTCGCGAGACGATTTGTGTGCGAAATACCTCGAACAACTCCCGTACGAACCCTATCCGGTTCAGGAGGAAGCGTTACTCGCGTGGTTCACCGATCCGCAGGGCGTGTTGGTGTGCGCTCCGACGGGCACGGGGAAAACGCTGATTGCCGAAGCGGCGTTGTTCGAAGCGTTACACACCGGCAAAAAAGCGTATCTCACGACGCCGTTAATCGCACTCACCGAACAGAAGTACCACGAACTCTGTGAATCCGCCGAGAAGTGGGGGTTCTCCGCTGACGATGTCGGTCTGATTACCGGCAACCGCAAGGTCAACCCGGATGCACAAATCCTGTGTGTCGTCGCAGAGATTCTGTTGAACCGGTTGTTACACCCTGAAGGATTTGACTTCCACGATGTCGCCGCCGTCGTGATGGACGAGTTCCACACGTTCAACTCCCCCGATCGGGGCATCGTCTGGGAATTGTCGCTGGGCTTGCTGCCGAAACACACGCGATTGTTGTTGCTCTCGGCGACGGTCGGCAACAGTGTCGAGTTCCTCGTTTGGTTGGCGAAAAGTCACGGGCGTCGATTGCAACTCGTGCAAGGACACGAACGCAAAGTCCCATTGGAATACGTGTGGGTCGGCGATCGGTTGTTGAACGAGCATCTCGAAGACATCGCCGCCGGTGACGACGAAGACCGTCGCACACCGGTCCTGGTCTTCTGCTTCAACCGCGAACAATGTTGGAGTGTCGCGGAGCAACTGCGAGGCAAATCGTTGATCGATAGTGATCGACAAAAACAACTCGCGACGGAAATTGAATCACACGACCTGTCCCACGGTGCCGGTCCGAAGTTGAAAACGATTCTGCTTCGCGGCGTGGGTGTGCATCATGCGGGATTGCTCCCGAAGTATCGCCGGATCGTCGAACACCTGTTTCAGAAGAAACTCCTCAGCGTCTGCGTGTGTACAGAAACGCTGGCGGCGGGGATCAATTTGCCCGCGCGATCGGTGCTGCTCACGACACTTCTCAAAGGTCCGCCGGGGAAGAAGAAAGTCATCGATGCCAGCTCCGCACACCAGATGTTCGGTCGCGCCGGTCGTCCGCAGTTCGATACCGAAGGGTACGTGTATGCCCTCGCGCATGAGGATGACGTCAAGATCGCCCGTTGGAAGGAAAAGCACGACACGATCCCCGAAGACACCAAAGACCCGAACCTGATCAAAGCCCGCAAACGCATCATGAAAAAGATGCCCAAGCGACGGCAAAACGAACAGTATTGGAGCGAGGAACAATTCCAGAAACTCACGACCGCTCCACCAGGAAAGCTCGCCAGTCGCGGGCAACTCCCGTGGCGATTGCTCGCATATTTGCTGGAACTCTCGCCAGACGTCGACCGCATTCGACAAGTCATCAGCAAACGACTGCTCAGCGACAAGCAATTGGAGGTCTCGCAGAAGGCCCTGAATCGGATGTTGAAGACACTGTGGGCTGGTGGTTTCATCCGTCTGGAACCTGCACCGCCCGAACCGCCACCGTCGGCAGTTGTCAAAGAAGAAACCAAGACCGAACCCGAACCGGAAGAACCGCCAGCAACGCAGGGGCTGCTCGGGGCACTCATTCAAGAAGCCCGTGAGGACGAAGGAAAAGCGAAAAAGCCGGAAGCGAAGAAACTCAAAGATCAGTCCAACGACGACGACGATTCCGACGAAGTCGAAGCGTACATCCCAAAGTTCGCCTACCCGACCGAGAAGTTGCCCCAGTTGCTCGCGTTTCGCAGTATCAACCCGGTTTACGGAGCCTTCTTGGTCCAACACCTCGCCAAAGCCGATCCGATCGAACGCATTCAAGCCCTGGAAAGCGTGCTGGAAATGCCGGGGTCGATGCGGCGACACGTCCGCGTGCCGGAGGACTTACCCCGCGGACCGCTGGCGACGGAGTTCCTCGATATGGAACTTATCCAACGCGGACTCGCCACCGCCGACCAGTTGGCCTACAAGACCGACGACGAAAAACGCGAACTCCCGTTCGAAGAACGCTGGACACCCACGCTTGGTGAGAAACTCCGACTGCTATTCGATTCCGAATTCCCCGGTGTGAAAGATGTCCGCACGATGGGCGTGTGGGTCGCGGGGGATTTGCTGTCCCTCGGCGGCGACTTCGACTTGTTCGTCCGCTCGAACGAATTGACCAAACAAGAAGGTATGGTCTTTCGGCATCTGTTGCGATTGATCTTGCTGTGCGGTGAGTTCCAGCAAGTCACGCCACCGGGAATGGATCCGCAGGAATGGCAGGACGAACTGCAAGACATTGCCGACCGTGTGACGGAGAGTTGTCGTGGCGTCGATCCGGAAAGCACCGATAAAGCCATTGAAGCCGCCAAGAACCAAGCCGACCCCGTCAAAGGCGAAGCCGAAGCAGAAACCGCGGACGCTCTCACCAAGATCGATGAAGACGCCGACGAATTCGGTGGCGGCTTGCTCGACGAGGACTAACGGACGATGCCAATACCGCCCCCGCAGGTGATTCCCATGACCACGGACCACGTCACAGAGACGGTCGCCTTATGGGAACAGACGGAGGGCCTGATTCTGACCTATTCCGACAACACTCCCGACCTTACCCGCTACTTCGCCGAAAACCCTGGCATGAGTCACGTCGCCGTTCACGACGCACGAGTTGTCGGTGCGATTCTCTGCGGGCACGACGGTCGGCGGGGTTATCTGCACCACTTGGCAGTCTCACCGGATTATCGAAACCAGGGAATTGGCCAAGCACTCATCGACGCCTGCACGAACGTGCTCAAAGCCGTCAACATTCGGCAATGCAATTTGTTCGTCGTCGATGACAACAAATCCGGACGCGCATTCTGGGAGAAACGCGGCTGGAGCGAATGGCCCACCATCCGCCTGATGTCGAAACGTTTGGATGAATCTTCTGACTAGCCTTTCCGAAGGTACTCATAGATTCAGCCCAGTAATTCGTGACGATAGGTTATCCGCAAGCGATTCTTTTGAAAGGGATTAGATGCAAATAGTCGCAACCAGGTGCACAGAAACCAGTTGACGCGCGACCACTTACGCGGCACAATGGCGAACCTGCAGGAGATTCGATTTCTCCTAAGGGAGTTTTCTACCGGTTTCTTCGCATCCGTGAGCCAAACACTATGCCAGATATTGCTATTGCCTATCTCATCACTTTCGGATGGGCACTTGTAGGATCAATTTCGATGGGCCTTGGCGTGATTATCGCCATCAAAATGTTTGATCTGTCAACACGCGATGTTGATGAGTGGGAACTTGTGAAGCAAGGCAACATTCCAATTGCGATCATTTTATCGTCAATGATCATTGCATTGGGAATGGTTGTATCCGCAGCAATTCACCCATAGGAGCAACATGCGTTATTCTTTAGTTCTAATAGTTCTGATTTCATTGTCTAACCAGTCTGCGAGCGCACATTCTGGGCGAACGGATTCACGTGGCGGTCACGTTGATCGACGAACGGGACGCTATCATTTTCATAACTCCGGCTCATCTTCATTTTCAGGTAGAACATTTACGCCACGCACAACAGTTCGAACTTCACCAAGATTGACTTATCGCAGCGGCTCAAAGACCACTGCTAAGATCAAATCATTGACACAAATCCCCAGTTCATTTGACGATAAACAAAGCTTTGAGGTGTTGCGTTCGTCCCGTTGGGGTCTTCGTACAATCTTCAAGGTCCGAGTTTCACTCAAGAATGGAGCAAAACCTTTAAAGAATGAACTGGTCAAGATAACAGAAAGTCTGAAAACTGGCAGGGGCTATTTCGTGCACTTTTACCTACCAGACATGGACATTGAGAACCTTGCATGGGCAGTAGGTTCAGTCCGCGACGGAATTCATATTAGTGTCAAAATTTATGATGACCGCGCACCTGACAACTTGCTGAACCCTGCCCATCAGCAAGAGTGATAACCTGACCTGAGAGCCACATGCAGACCTACCGGAAGGTTTCCACGGGTTCGTGGCGAGCTTGGCGGCCTCGGGTGATGCCTTCGGTTCGGGAGAATGCAGCCCAGACAGGTTCGTGGTCGGAGACTTCCAAGGCTTCTTCGAGCGTCAAACCGAATTCGTCGGCCATTCGCAACACACCAGAACGGCCTTGAAACTCGACAGTCGATCGGCTGTCGAAGAGGAGGTTGTCGTAGGTTTTGGTGCCACGGGTGTTGGTCGGCACGCCGGAGATGACCGCGACTAACGAAGGCAACTGACCAAGCCGTCCTAAGTGATATGGGTCGGCGTTCAAGTCACCCAGGAGTATCACATCGTCTTCGCGAAGTTGATCATTCTGCACCTGCACGAACACGTCAGCAAGCGCATCAACTTCGTAGTCGACTTCGTCCGGGTCGGTGTGAATGTTGACAAGCGTGAAGCGAAACGGATTCGCCACGCCGACCGCTTGGAAGGTCGCAACCAACGGCTCACGATGCAAAAAATCTTGGGGATCGTTCACGGTGTAAACCGACTGTGGCACAACTTCCAACCGCGTCGTATCGTACAAGAACACATATTGCTCTTTGCTCGATGTGCGTCCCAAACGCGGACCAATGACGTAGTCGTACTTGGCCCCATTCGAGTTGATGAGCGAGAGAAACCGCGGAATCACGTCTTGTTCTTTCGATCGCAATTCCTGAATCGCCACGACATCGAACCGTCGCACGATACGGGCCAAAATCTCCGTCGCCCTACGATTCTCTAACTTGCTTTGTCCGAACACCTGGATGTTGAACGAGGCCACCGTCAAAGAGTCTTGCGACTTTTCGACCGGTGATCCGCCCGTGGACGCAGTTTGCGAGTTGTCGTCAGTCTGACCCGGTTTCGGCGTGAGCGCGTCTTTGACGACTTCCTTCGCTTTGCGTTTGATCGCCAATTCCACGGCATCAAAATCGCAACCGGAGAGAACGGCCCCGCAAGCAACGGCGAATATGGTCAGAATGGACGGACGAAGAACGGTAGCGACCATGAAACGCCTCCTTGCGTGCCAAGTCGGATCGGAAAAGCCGCGGGACGGTAGCGGAAAGTTCAGTCAGTGTCCAGAGGGAATACCGCAGTCAACAAACGAGCATGTTCCCGAACGTCGTGCGTCGTCGCGTCGTGATTGTAAAAGACCGAGGCTTTTGCATAATCAAAGGAGTTCACTCCTCCGGCATCCCACAAGACAACGACAATCCTCATGCATACTTCGTCAATCGATCGTCGCGGCTTTTTGGCTTCAACGCTGCTTGGTGGTTCGGCTGCCGCCTTGATACCGTTCGCCGGTGTGAGTTCCGCGCAACAACCCTCCGCCCGGAGTGCCGCCAACGACATTGGCGTCGGTTGTATCGGTATGCGATACCAAGGCAGCGTGATCGCAAACAAGGCCGCGTTGTACGGCAAGATTGTTGCGGTTTGCGATGTCGATCGCCACGTGCGAGATCAGGCGAAGGCAAGTTTCGGTAGCACGCCCCGACACTTCGAAGACTACCAAGATTTATTGAATCGGAAAGAGGTCGATGTCGTTACCATCGGCACACCGGACCACTGGCACACGAAGATGGTGATCGACGCCTGTCGCGCTGGCAAAGATGTCTACTGCGAAAAACCGTTGACGCTCACAATCGACGAAGGCAAGCTCCTCCGCGACGTTGTGACGGAAACCGGCCGCGTTGTTCAAGTCGGCTCTTGGCAACGTAGCGATCATCGCTTTCGACAAGCCGTCGAAATGATTCGCCAGGGGAGAATCGGCAAACTCACGCGTGTTGACGTCGTACTGGGCAAGAACAATACAGGCGGGCCGTTCGAAACCCGCAAACCACCGCAGAATCTCAATTGGGATCTTTGGCAAGGACAAACCCCCGATGTCCCCTATGTGGAAGAACGTTGCCATTACACATTCCGTTGGTGGAAGGAATATTCGGGCGGGCAAATGACCGACTGGGGGGCTCATCACCTCGATATTGCTCAATGGGCCATCAACAGTCTGCCCGTTGAAATCCAAGGCAAAGCGAATTGGCCGACGATCGAAGGCGGCTACAACGTGCCCGTCGACTTTAATGTCACCTACAAGTACGAAAACGGCGTGACAATGACTGTCGCCGATGAAGGCCGCAATGGAATCCTTTTCACCGGGGAGGAAGGGCGAATTTTTGTCAACCGGGGAGTCCTGTCAGGCAAACCTGTAGACGATCTCGCTGGGAATCCGTTGGAACGTGAAGATTGGCAGGTTTACGACTTCGACAACCTCGAACGCCCCGAACGTGCCGGGAAGTTGGATGCCATCGTCAATCATATGGGGAACTTTTTCGATTGCGTTCGAGACCGAAAGACACCTGTTTCCGACATCGAAAGTCAACATCGCAGTGTAAGCACGTGTCACCTTGGAAACATTGCACTTCAACTGGGCCGACCATTGAAGTGGAATCCACAAAGTGAAACGTTTATCGACGACACTGCCGCCGACAAGTTGCGAAGTCGTGAGCAACGACAAGGATTCGAAATCGCATGACGGTCGCCAAGCCCCTGGTCTCCGACCAACAACGTCAACAATACATCGACGAGGGCTATTTCATTCTCGAAAACGTGATTCCGCCGGAGCATCTTCAAATCCTGCGGGATTCCTGTGATTATCTCATCGATGTCATGCACGCAGAAATGGACCGGCTAGGGACGGACCATATTCACATTAGCCATCGAGGAAAACGCTATCACATCGCAAAGCAATACGAACAAGCACCGCGATTGCAAGAGTATGTTTTCAGCGATTTGATGGCTGAGGTTTGTCGAGCGACAATCGGAAACCAAGCCTACCTGTTCTACGATCAGTATGTGGTGAAATCAGCGGAACAGGGGATTCAGTTTTCTTGGCATCAAGATGGCGGGTACCTCGGGTTTCCGCACACACCTTATGTAACCGTCTGGGCAGCGGTTGACGACATGACTATCGAAAACGGCACAGCCTATGTCCTGCCTTTTTCGACGGTGGGAATTCGGTCGCTCGTCGAACACATTCGTAACCCGGAAACCGGTGACAAAGTGGGATACTTCGGCAGCGAACCCGGAATCCCCGCGATTGTCCCCGCTGGCAGCCTCGTAGTGTTTAGCTCGTTGACCTTTCACCGCAGTGGCGCCAATACAACCAGCCGCATGCGACGGGCATACGTAACGCAATACTCGACTGAACCGATCCTTCGCCCCTCGGACGACAAACCCCTCCACCTCGCTGTCCCCTTTTTGACATAACTCGCACCGTTGCGTCACCCCGACGAACATCTGACGTCTTCTCAGTGTTGTCATTGAAATGAGTCATCCGACGATTGCGAAAATTCATCCATTGAAAGCCAATACTCGAATGTTCAAAGCCAGCCTTTCGATTGCGATCATGCTCTCGTTCGCATCGCCGACTTTCAGCCAGCAACATTGGAGCGGTGTTTACCCCCACCTAACCATGTGGAACGGTGAAGGGGAATGCGGTACTGGGGCAGTGGTTCCCTGGCAGGGAAGTTTGTGGGCTGTCACCTATGCGCCGCATCAACCAGGTGGCTCTTCCGATAAACTCTATGAAGTCACGTCCCGTCTTGAGCAGAAGATTTTCGAGGGCAGTGTCGGCGGGACGCCTGCAAATCGCATGATTCATCGCGAGTCGAATCAGTTGCTCGTCGGCCCGTATGTTATCGATTCCCAAAAAGCGATTCGCGTCCTTCCCCCGTCGAAGATGTTTGGGCGTCTCACCGGTACTGCAAGACATCTGACGGACCCGGGCCGGAAAGTCTATTATGCAACAATGGAAGAAGGACTCTATGAAGTTGATGTGACTTCATTAGACGTGAATTGTCTCATTCGCGATGGCAACAATGGCGCCCCTCCGACAGGCCTGGTTAGCAAGTTACCGGGCTATCATGGCAAAGGACTCTACACAGGCCAAGGACATCTCATTTACGCGAACAACGGTGATCGCGATCCACGAGTCAAAGTCGACCCAACGGTTCCATCAGGAGCTTTGGCGACATGGCAAGGTCAAGGTGATTGGCAACTTGTCCGTCGAAATCAGTTTACCGAAGTCACCGGTCCCGGGGGCATCGAAGGGAATACGAACCCGACCCGTGATCCGGTTTGGGCATTGGGTTGGGATGCCAAGTCGGTTCTGCTGGCACTCTTTGAAAACCAACATTGGCACTACTATCGACTGCCGAAGGGTAGTCATAGTTACGATGGTGCCCATGGCTGGAATACCGAATGGCCGCGAATTCGTGAGATCGGCGAAGACCATTTGCTTGCAACCATGCATGGCACATTCTGGAAATTCCCGCCGAGCTTTTCACGCAGCAGTTCCGCGGGAATCGCTCCGCGTTCGAACTACCTCAAAGTGATCGGTGATTTTTGTCGTTGGCAGAACCGAGTGGTCTTCGGGTGCGACGACTCGGCGGCATCGGAATTCTTGAATACACGGGCATTCAAAGCCAAGCACGCTAGTCCGGGACAGTCGAACTCAAATCTCTGGTTCGTTGAACCGAAAACACTCGACCAACTCGGCCCCGTCATCGGACGAGGTTCCGTCTGGCTGCGAGAGCGTGTCAAAGCCGCTGAACCGAGCGACCCTTATTTATTCTCTGGCTATGATCACAGGCAATTGTCCCTCACGCATGGGAATAAAGAACCGGTCACCTTTACAATCGAGGTCGATCGGGCGGGAGCGAATCAATGGCAACCGCTCCGTAAAATCGAGGTTCCGCCGGGAACTGCGGTCTTTCATGTCTTCCAGATGCAAGAAGAGGGAGCCTGGATTCGGTTGACGAGCAATCAGGATGCAGAAAACGTCACGGCCCATCTTCAATACCGTAACGTCGATCAACGAACGACTCAAAACGATCCTCTCTTCCAAGGCCTCGTCTCCGTCGAACAGAAACCTCACTCGTTTGGCCTCATGCGGAGTCTGACGTTTAACCGACTCGGACTTGTGGCTTCCGAGAACTCAGATGGCAAGGATGCGAGTTTCTATGAATTGAATCAGGAAATGGAGTTGAAGCCGTCGCAATCCAATTTTCAGTCGGGATTCATCGCGAAAGTATCTCAGCCGGTCGATGGCATTACCGTCGATTCCGCTTCCGTGATTGTCGTCGAAGATGGAAAACGATATCGACTGCCGAAGAATGATCAATTCGCAAATGTCCTTCCGAAGTCGAAACACGGGGCCTCTTTGGCAGATCAGCTGAAACAGCATCTCGCCATTGGTGCCAAAGTGAGAACGAGTTCGGTCCATGCGAATTATCAGGCAAGCCATGCTGTCGATGGTGTAGTTTCCGACAACGAACGCTGGATTGGCAAAAATGATGGCGAAGTCTGGATCGAAATTGATCTCGGCCAACCCAAAACAATCCAGAGCATTTGGGTGATTACCGGCTGGCAAGACGACCGTCAGTATGTGGCTCAAAACTTCGACATCCAGATGAAACAGAATGACGTCTGGAAAACGGTTCCCGGAGGAGCGATCCGCGACAACCAACTAGTGCGACGTGAAATCGTCTTCCAGAAACCGATCACCACGCAGCAACTACGACTCACTTCGAACACAGACGATTTCCTTCGCATTTACGAGATCGCTCCGTTCGCTAGTAGACTCGATGTTAGAGAAAACTCAATTGCGGGGTTCTCTCAAGCGCGCATTTGTCGAGAAGTGGCGACCGAGCGGGACTTACTCAATTTCCACGGGACGTTCTACGAACTGCCAGCACGGAATGCACAGGGACTAGCGAAGATTCGCCCGATCGCAACCCACAACCTTGCGATCCATGACTTCTGTTCTCACAACGGCCTCTTGTTATTCACAGGCATTGATGCCAGCACACAGAGCCATCACATCATTCGAAGCAATGACGGAAAGGCCGCTGTTTGGGCGGGCGTTGTCGATGACCTTTGGAAGCTCGGTAAACCACGTGGTACGGGTGGGCCTTGGTATCGAACCGATGTCGTAGCAAACGAACCATCCGACCCCTATTTGATGACCGCTTACGATCACAAACAACTCGCAATATCCTCTAGCAACGATGCCACATTTCGTATTGAAGTCGACATTGATGGAACCGGCCTTTGGATTCCCTATCAGTCATTTTCTGTCCAAGCGGGCCAAACACTCGAACATACGTTCCCAAAGGGATTTAGTGCCTATTGGGTCCGAGCGGTGAGTGATGTCGATACCAATGCCACGGTGACGTTTCACTATCAATAGGACTGCCCCGAACAACTTGAGTCCTGCAAACACGCCGACGTTGATATTCCCTTGTCCTTGCAGAGCATGAGACACTAGTTCAGAGATTTGAGTTTTGCTTCCAGCTGAGCATCCAATTCCTTTTGCACCCGCTGATAGTCTCCTGGACGATGGGCCAAGTTCGTGAACTGATGCGGATCCGCTAGAATGTCATAAAGTTCCACGTCGCCATTGGCATAGCGTATGTAGGCCCATTTGTCCGTCCGAAAAAGATGATCATTCTTACCACGCAAACAATACACGGCGTCGTGCACAACATGATTGTGATCAGCCATGGTCGGCACCAGACTCTTCCCTTGGACATGCTCCGGAATCGGCAATCCGCAAAGCTCTGACAAGGTCGGATAGATGTCGATTTGCTGACTGAGAGCCGACCTTTCCCCCGGACTCTGACCAGGAACATGGATAATAAACGGGATCCGTGTCGATTCCTCGTGCAAACTCATCTTCTGCCAAAACTCGTGTTCGCCTAAGTGATATCCGTGATCCGCGGTAAACACGATCACAGTATTCTCACGAAGCCCTAACCGATCGACGGCATGGATGATCTTTCCAACTTGCGTATCCATGTAACTCATTGATGCGTAGTACGCTTCCAGGACCTTCTGTTTCGACAATTCGGTGGTCAGCCCGCTACGCGAACTATTCTTCGAAATCCCAGGTTTCGGGATGTCGTCCCAATCATTCTTCACCTGAGTCGGCAAAACGATTTGCTTGGCCGAATACGGTTCGAAGAAAGACGCGGGAGCAACTAGCGGAACATGTGGCCGCACTAAACCGACTGCAAGAAAGAACGGTTGATCAACGGCGGCACGTTGCTCTAACAATTCGACAGCTTTCGCTGCGGCTTTATGGTCGGCTTGCTCGGCACCATTCCCTTCTCCCCGAACAACATAGAACGCACCGCCATAACCCAACCCATAATGAATCTTGCGTTCGGGGTCTGCCTTGAGTTTCTCGTTGGTAAGGTGTTCATGTTCTCCAAGACTCCATTGTTCGGGAGCTTGGCAGTTGAATCGCTCGGTCCAAGAAGCCGCATGATCAGGACCATCGACGCCCGCGGTAATATCGCCAGGCACACGCATATGGTAAATCTTGCTCACGCGAGCCGTGTAATAACCATGATTGCGGAAATGTTGCGTCATCGACGGACGACGCCCTAAATTTCGCGTGAACCTGTTCGATGCACCGTTCGAAGTCACACCGATCGCTTGAGCATACATTCCCGACATCAACGCCGCTCGCGACGGACCACACACCGGGTACTGAGTAAAAGTCCGCGTGAATCGCAGGCTCTGCTGAGCCAAGGCGTCAATGTTTGGCGTTCGACACTGAGCATTTCCATAACATCCCAAGGCCTGACTACCGAGATCATCGGAGATGATGAACAACACATTGAAACGGTCCTCGGCAAATGTGCTGGTCACCGAAAGAATTGCCAAGACGGTTGTTAGTAGGCGAAACATATTCAACCTCGATTCACGTTGAAAAGAATTGATGCCACTTTACCACGTCGATCAGAAAAACTCAGCGGACTTCACAAGAATCCGTTCGCCATCATGCGGTTCATGACTTTGAACTGCGGGTATGGTACAATCACGAGTCCACAATTTTATCCCCGTTGAGCCGTCAATCGGACTCCCGCCATGCGTTTCATCCAACACCTGATTTGGTTACTCGCCTTGAGTCTTCCTTTCGACAGGCTATATGCCGCCGAAAGCCAAAATCTCACAGCCAGGATCGATGAACTGATCCAAAGTCGATGGGTGGAACACGACGTCGCTCCAGCAAATGTGGCATCGGACGAACAGTTTGTTCGGCGAATTTATCTCGACTTAGCCGGACGAATTCCGACACCGACCGAGCGACAAGCGTTTCTGGATGATCAGCGTGTCGACAAACGCGCATATCTGATCGACACGCTTTTAAGTTGTGAAGACCATGTGCAACATCTGACCGATGTTTTCGATACGCTATTGATGGGACGTGGCAGCGAGAGAGCATATCGCGAACGCTCCCAGCACGGGTGGCGGGCATGGCTGGAGAATGCGTTTCGTGAGAACCGCCCTTGGGACGAAATGGTTCGAGAGATTCTGCTGGCCCGTCCTGAGTCCAAGGCTGATCGTGGTGTCGTGTGGTTCTTGTACGAACGAAACAACGACTATCAAAAGATTGCCGAAGCGGTTGCACCGGCTTTTTTTGGGATCCGCATTGAGTGTGCTCAATGTCATGACCATATGATCGCCACCGAGATCGAGCAAAGACACTATTGGGGTCTCGTCGCGTTCTTCAATCGCGGAAAAAACACCAAGTCCAAGATCGGGCCGCAAGTGGCGGAGTCGGCGGTCGGCGGGTTCTCCGATTTTGCCAATCTGGAAGGCAGTAGTTCACCAAACTTGCTTACGTTCTTTCAGGCGAAAACTGTCGAAGAAGTGCGGCCGAATGCAGACGCCAAACAAGAAGACCGAGACGAACTCTACCGTCCGCGAGACAACCAAGACATCCCTCGGATCCCAAAGTTCTCACGTCGGGAAATGCTAGTCGAGGAGATTGTCGAGGGACATCCTCTTATTGCCCGTTCATTCGTCAATCGTATCTGGGCGATGTTGCTTGGACGAGGAATCGTTCATCCGTTCGATGAAATGGACAGTATGCATCCGCCCTCCCACCCTGAGTTACTAAACCTTTTGACGAACGAGTTTCAGAAATCGCAATTCAACATTCGAGAACTCATCCGTGCGATCGTACTCTCTCGCGTCTATCAACTCGATTCGCGACGTCCCGATGGCGTTGAAGATCCCGCCAGCTTCGCGTGGTACCTCGAACGACCGTTGACTGCCGAGCAATTTGCTCGTTCATTGCTACTTGCGGTTCGTGGAGAATTCAAGAACGATGCCCCACTATTACGTCAATTGAGAGAACCGCTGCCGGATGTCATGTCAGATTCAGTGAACACGGACGTTACCGAAGCTCTGTTTCTATCGAACGGCGAAGCGATCAACGGACTGATTTCCCAGCAACTTGACGAGAAGCATTTGATGACCAGATTGAACGCCATCAGTTCCGTTCGCTTGCAGATTCGCGAAGTCTATCTTGTGATATTCGGTCGTCTGCCTGCTGAGATTGAAACCGAACGACTTGTTGCGTTCTTACAAACATCCGACACCAATACCCAAGATCTCAGCCGACGTTGGCAACAGGTCATTTGGGCGATGCTGATGAGCGCGGAGTTTCGTTTTAATCACTAGGATGCGATCAGGGCGGATTGCGAACACAAGGTGCTCTGGTATCACCCTTGGTTAATCGCATCAGCCTAGTCTTTATAGGACAGCAGTTCCTAGTTTGAGTGATCCCTAGCAATCTCAAATGGTTTGAAGAGAGTATTCTATGAGTTCAGTGAGTTCTCAACCGAACCAGCAACAAACGTGTGGCAGCCCCGAGCATGCCATTCATCGTCGTCTGTTTTTGCAGGGGTCACTCGCCGCGACTGGGGCATCCGTAGCGAGTTTCTCGGGCTTGTTTTCCATTCCTGCCATTGCCAAAGAAACCCAGCGAAGCGGTAAGAAGTGTATTCTGCTTTGGCTATGCGGTGCTCCGAGTCAATTCGAAACATGGGATCCTAAACCGGGAACAGCGACTGGTGGGCCATTCTCTGCCATTCAGACTCGCTTGTCAGGCGTACAAGTCAGCCAGCTGATGCCTCAATGTGCCACCATTCTGGATCAGTTGTCGATCGTGCGTTCCATGCAGACGGAACCGCGGGAGCATTTTCAAGGGATCGATGTTTTGACTCGTGGCGAAAAGCCTCGTCCCCCGTTCACGCGTCCAATCCTTGGCTCCGTGGTCGCAGAACAACTAGGACAGCTCGACAGCCCGGTGCCACAGTTCGTATTGCTCGATCCCTGTCCGGAAGGAAACGAGTTCAAAGCGTTCAAAGCCGGAAATTGGGCCGGCTGGTTAGGGGCTCAGTATGGACCGGTGCGAGCGGGTGGTGAGTACTCGATCCCAAACTTAGAACGGCCGGAGACACTCACGGAAGCCGATCACTCGGATCGCGAAGCTCTCCGAAGTTTTCTCTCGCGTAAGTACGAGAACGACCGGAAAAGCGAAGCCGCCGCATCTTACAATGCCGCGTTTCATCGGGTCAAAGGGCTTATGAGTTGTGCCCCACTGTTCGACTTAGAACAGCTTCCGGAAAAGGACCGCCAGCGTTACGGTGGTGGGGCATTCGCTCAGCATGCGCTGCAAGCTCGACATCTCATTGAGAATGGATCGACGTTCGTCATGGTCGCGAATGGAATGCCCTGGGACAATCATGTGTTTCAACACGAAATGCATCAAATGCTAGTCCCGGAACTCGATAATGTTATCTATCAACTCGTCACCGACCTTCGCGAGCGGGGAATGTTGGACGATACGCTTGTCATCGCCATGGGAGAGTTTGGCCGCACACCTTGGCTCAACGAAGCACGTGGTCGCGACCATTACCCGAACGCATGGAGCATGATGATGACGGGCGGAGGGATTCAGAAAGGTGTGGTATATGGAGCAACCGACGAACTCGGCGTAGAAGTCACCGAGAATCCTGTCGACAACCGAAGGCTGTTTGCCACGATCTTTTCGGCATTGGGAATCAATCCTCAAGAATCCTATGACCTGCCAGACTTGCCGACGTTTCAACGTGTGGAAGGTGATGCAAAGCCGATCCGAGAAGTTCTCATTTAACTCCTGACTTGCTCCAGTAATCCCTATGAAATCTCTCACACTTCAAAAATCGATCGACTTCAAAGTCCCCACCGGCGTCTTGGCTGCCGGTTTACTGAATGACGACAAGCAACTTGCATTGGGTTGCATGGATGGAGTCTACATTGCGGAACTAGAAACTCGATCAAGTCACCAGATCGGCACGCATGATAGCTATGTGAGTTCCGTCGTCAGTGTGCCGACTCATAAATTGATCGTGTCTGCAGGTTATGACGGCTGCTTAAACTGGTTCGATTCGCAATCGTTCCAAAAAATCCGAACGCAGAAAGTTCACGACTTTTGGTCTTGGGATCTGTCTGTGTCTCCAGATGAATCGAAGTTAGCATCGGTCACCGGACAGTACCTTGCGGGGGGATACAAATACGAACCTGCTCCCGAACGCGAGCCATCGCTAAAAATCTTTGGGGCACAAACCGGAGAACTTCTGCACGAACTCGAACATGTTCCTTCAGTTCAAGCGGTCGCCTTTAGTCATGATAGTCGCTATGTGGCGGCAGGAAATCTGATGGGCGAAGTTCGCGTCTGGGATTGCCAGTCGGGGCAACAAGTTGCGAACTGGACGACTGACGCCTTGACAAGTTGGGGAATCATTAAAAGTCATTGTTATCTCGGCGGCGTGTTTTCTCTGAAATTCACCCCTGATAGCAATGAACTCCTTTTAGCGGGCATGGGACCAATGCGTGATCCGATGGCCGGGAATGGTCGTCAGCTTTGGCAGAAATGGGCCTGGAAAGACACACCTCAGTTGACTGGCGAGATCCGAAAGGAAGACGCCGGGGAAGGCCTCATGGAGACGCTTGCACTTCACCCAGGCGGCGAACTATTCGCAATGGGCGGTCGACTAAGAGGCGGCCAATGGAATGTGGCAATCTTTGATCTTTCCACTGGCCAACAACTCGCGACACAAAAAACCGGATATCGGGTCACGGAAGCAAATTTCACTCAAGATGGTAATCGTCTTGTCCTAGTCGGTTCTCAAGGCCAACCGCAACCCAATCAAGAGCGAAAGTTCGGCGAATTTGGTCGGGTTGAAGTCTATAATTGTTCTTGACAATAAATCCCCTAACTTGGCTTGTCTGCATATCAGTCAAAGTTAAAAACAGTTCTCCCGTCTTATGACGTGAATCCGTCGCATGTCGGAAAACCAAGTGATAGAATAAGTCCAGCAAGACTATCGATCGACGAAAGGTATAACAATGACACATCTCAATCGCCGCGAGCTACTGAAGTATTCCCTGGCGGCCTCTGCAGCGGTCACACTGGCGCCGAGTACCGGCTTTGGTCAGGTTGCAGAGAATGACAAACTGAACTTGGCAGTGATCGGCTGTGCGAATCGCGGTGGAGCAATTGGCGGGGAAGCCGTCAAACACAAGATGACTCAGTGTGTTGCTCTCTGCGATGTTGTTCCGTCTCGTGCGGAAAGTTTTAAGAGTAAGATGAAAGACAATTGCAAAGATGCGGTTGTCTACGATGATTTCCGCAAGATGTTCGAGGAAATCGGCGACGACATCGACGTATGTACGATCGGCGTCCCCGATCATGCGCACTTCCCGATCGCCATGTTAGCCATGTCGATGGGTATCCATGTTTATGTGGAGAAACCACTTGCTCATACGTTTGAGGAATGTGAGCTTCTCATTCAGGCTGAGAAGAAGTTCGGCGTAAAATGCCAGATGGGTAATCAAGGTCATTCCAGTCGCCAACGATTGCAGTTTCAGTCTTGGGTTGATGAAGGAGTGATCAAGAATGTTCGGCGTGTTGATGCTTGCATGAACAAAGGTCGTCGATGGCATCCTTGGGGTGATGTCAAAGGTTTTCCTGGTGAAGGAAATATGCCGGAGGGCATGAACTGGGAGGTGTGGACGGGTACCGCGCCAATGCATGCCTATAGCAGTAAGTTCGATCCTGGTAACTGGCGGGGGTGGTACGATTATGGAAACGGAGCCTTCGGCGACTGGGGGCCGCACACCCTCGATACGATTCATCGCTTCCTCAAACTCGATCTGCCGCATACCGTTCGGGCTGAAAAAATCATCAAGCCGAACGATTACATCTATCCTCATGGCACCACAATCGCGTTCGACTTCCCTGAACGTGGGCCCGATATGCCGGAGATGACGATTAACTGGTACGACGGCGTCAAGAATCGTCCGCCATCCGAAGATGGAGTGAGCATCCCCGCATGCGGTAAAGCAATTTACAGCGACGACCTGACCTTCGTTGGTGGCACACACAGTGACACACTGAAAGTTGTCGGCGGCGACCAGCAGAAAGAAGTCGCTGCAGATTTGCCTGGCCCGTCTGTTAGCGAGACATCGACGAATCATATGGACAACTTCATCAAAGCCGCTGCAGGCCTCGATCCATATTGCAACTCGTCATTCGCAGTATCAGGCCCGCTGACCCAGGTCTTTATGTTAGGCTGCATTGCACAGCGTTTAGGTGAAGACCTCAAATTCGATGCTGCGACGCGTCAGATCACGAATAATGCTCGCGCGAACGAACTTCTGAAAGGCCATGAACCGCGAAAGGGCTGGGAGGAATTCTACAAGTTCGTCTAGTTTCGATTTCAAAACTAGTAAGTCACAATTGACATCTGCAAGCGGCGTGAGACTAAGGCGTGACTGAAGTATACAGACTCAGCGTCGAACTCTCGCTGCCTGCAGAATGTCGAACCATCATGTCGACAGAGATAGGTAACATCACGAACTCAACTTTCACATCATGAAGCCGTAAACCGGGTTGGTGACGTGACAATGAACCTCCAAGTTCAATCCGCTCATGTCGCGGGTCTTGACTAGTCTTGCTGGGAGAATTCTCCGGAGTCTGAGCATGTGGCCAATACGCATCATTCTTTCTGTGATTCTGCTGACAATTTGCACGTTGGCGTTCGCTGATGATCCGCCCCGGTTCGCAATTGCAATTCATGGCGGTGCGGGTCGGGCACCTTCGTCCGATGAATGGCGAACGAACCGCACGAAAGTTCTCGACGACGCGCTCAAAGAGGGTGTCGCAATGCTTCGTGCAGGCAAATCCAGTCTCGACACAGTTGAAGCAGCCGTCCGCATTCTCGAAGACTCCCCGTACTTCAACGCCGGCAAAGGTGCGGTTTGCAATGCGGTCGGCGGTCACGAGTTGGACGCCACAATCATGGATGGGCGTGATCGCTCGACCGGTGCCGTTGGCGGGGTTAAGACCGTGAAAAACCCAATCTCGTTGGCGAGGCGTGTCATGACGAATACGAAACACGTTTTGCTGGCCACCGCCGGTGCAGACAAATTCGCCGACGAGTTTATCGACGACCCAATGATCAAGCGTGTTCCGAACGACTACTTCACCACAGAATATCGCAAGAAACAGTGGAAGCAGTCGCAACAAGAACAATCTCAACGCGATGAGGATTCGATGGGAACGGTGGGATGTGTTGCTCTCGATATTCATGGCGACCTTGCAGCCGCGACGTCCACCGGTGGTCTGAACAACAAGAAGTTCGGTCGACTCGGCGATTCTCCGATCGCGGGAGCTGGCACATATGCCGACAACAAAACCTGCGCAGTTTCATGCACCGGGATTGGCGAAGACTTTATCCGCAACGCCGTCGCCTACGATATGACGGCCCGCATGAGTTATCGCGGCGACAGCGCGCAGAAGGCTGCATCGGATATTCTATCGGGCAAAGAACATCGGGTGCGGGGCGGTATGGTCGTTGTTACTCACGACGGAAAAATCGTGATGAAGTTCAACACCGAAGGGATGGCCCGGGCCGCTGCAGATTCGACTGGACGACACGAAGTTCACGTAGCCGAATGATTCTGGAGACAAGATGAAGCGTCCGACTGAGATCGTGTTCGCCGTATTGACAATCGCAACGCTTGCTTGCTTTCAACGCTTCATCCAGGACGAATTCCCGAGCCGAAGTGATCCTAGTCTCCCTATTGAAATCGCTAGCGACAATGAACTTGCTATCGATACGCAACGAGTCGTATCCAGTGGGGATGAGCATTCTAGAGCGTCGATAACGAATCGGAGTCATCTTCGGGGCGGCCCTATGAGTTCCTTTGCGACTTCGCTTGCTGGCGTTGCTCTCACATCGCCCAACTCTCAACGTGACTACCAGGACGCCGTTGCCAAACTGCAGCGGGCCATTCGTTACGAAGTCGAACAGAAGAAGCTGCCTGCATTCTCGATGGCGATCGTCGATGATGACCGCACGGTTTGGGCCGACGGCTTTGGGTTTCAAGATGCCGACGAGAAGATCCCTGCGACAAAAGACACGGTCTATCGAGTCGGATCGGTGTCTAAGTTGTTTACGGATATCGCGGTGATGCAACTCGTTGAGAAAGAGAAGCTCGATCTTGACGCTCCCGTGCAAACGTATTTCCCCGAGTTCAAACCGCAGAATCCGTATGGCATTCCAATTACTCTTCGGCAACTCATGACTCATCGCTCGGGGCTCGTGCGTGAGTCGCCGGTCGGCAATTATTTCGATCCGACCGAGCCATCACTCGCTGCCACCGTTGCGAGTTTGAACGACACATCGCTCGTCTATCAGCCAGAGACAAAGACTAAATACTCAAACGCCGCGATTGCCGTCGTGGGCAAGGTGTTGGAACAACAACTCAGTACATCGCACACGCAACAGGTGCAGAATTCGATTCTCAATCCGTTAAAGATGTCCGCCAGCAGTTTCACGATCACCCCGGCAGTTCAACAGAACCTCGCGGTCGGCTGGATGCGAACTTACGACGGGCGGCGATTCGAGGCCCCTGGTTTTTTGCTCGGCACCGGACCAGCCGGGAACATGTATTCCAGCGTGAGCGATCTGGCGAAGTTTCTGACATGCCTCTTCAATGAAGGTCAATTCTCGGGCGGCCAAATTTTGAGTCGCGAATCAATTCAAACCATGCTGACTCCCGCGAAGGACGCAGACGGCAAACCCCTTGAATTTGGAATTGGATTTCACGTCCAAGACTTTGACGGATACAAGAAAGTCGGGCACGGCGGTGCGGTCTATGGGTTCTCGACTCAGCTAGAAGCATTGCCGGAACGCAAACTGGGCGTGGTCGCCGCTTCCTCGCTCGACGGCAGTAACGGCGTGGCGAGTCGACTTTCGAGTTATGCCCTGCGTTTGATGCTGGCCACCCAAGATGGCAAGCCGCTGCCGGAGTACCGCACCACCGGACCGGTTCCGGCCGAGCGGGCCAAAGAACTTGTCGGTCTCTATCAGAATGAAGAACAGAACAAATTCGCCCGCGTAACGGAACTTGCCGGCAATGTGTTCCTGCAACAAGGTACGTTTCGGCATACGCTTCGATCAGCGGCCGACAATGGGGAAACCATCACGGACGACGCGATTGGTTTTGGGACCAAGGTCAGTCTCGATCGTTCCGACAATTTGAACATCGACGGCGTGCCCTACAAGCGGGTGCCATCGACGCCACCAAACGCGATACCAGATCGATGGCGGGGGCTGATTGGCGAATTTGGATGGGACCATAACACACTTTATATCCTCGAAAACGCCG
Organism: Thalassoroseus sp.; assembly: GCF_984380535.1. Classification (NCBI taxonomy): domain Bacteria; kingdom Pseudomonadati; phylum Planctomycetota; class Planctomycetia; order Planctomycetales; family Planctomycetaceae; genus Thalassoroseus; species Thalassoroseus sp. Next base: position 116,506 of record NZ_CFHRBF010000020.1, on the reverse strand, counting down.
GCAAACTCTATGCGTTGATTGAATGGTTCTATTATTACCCCCTGGAAGAAGTCGATCGCGACACGTTCCGATTCCCGGACTACGGCTTGTATCACGGCGAGGGTTTGAAGTTCACTCGCGACGACGCTGGTCGTGCGACGAAAGTTGTAGCGGCGGAAGTGGAGTTTCTTCGTCGGGAAGTCGGAACAAAAGACGGTGAAACGTTCAAGATTACACCGATCCAACCGATCGATGACCTTCGAGAAGCAGCTTTGAAGGCAGAACCGCCGGCGGAACTTGGTGACTATCGTGACGCGGAACTTGTCGATCTCACGACACTTGACCCGACCATCAAACTCGACATCCGCTATGCAACCACGAACAACTTCACCGGAGCCGTGTTCTACAAACAGCCTCGGGCGTTCATGCAGCGGCCTGCCGCAGACGCGGTTGTCCGAGCGAATCAGCGATTGAAGAAACGCGGACTCGGCCTGTTGATTCATGACGCCTACCGACCTTGGCACGTCACAAAGATGTTTTGGGATGCTACGCCGGCGGAACTGCGAGACTTTGTTGCGAACCCCAAACGCGGTTCACGTCACAACCGGGGATGTGCCGTGGACTTGACGTTATACGATTTGCAGACCGGCAAACCGATCCAAATGGTGGCCGGTTACGACGAATTCTCGCCGCGTTCATTTCCGCTCTACCCCGGTGGTACGTCGCGACAGCGTTGGTATCGCGAGTTACTCAGGCAGACGATGGAAGCCGAAGACTTCGCCGTCTACGAGTACGAATGGTGGCACTTCGACTACAAAGACTGGAAGAAATACCGCATCGGCAACAAGACCTTTGCGGAGATCGACCCGAGTACGGAACGCTAAAATCATTCAGCGCGGCATTGGAACTTCCCGGACTTTTCGAACCAACTCTTTGGCTTTCCCGATGACGCGGTCTTCGACCGAATCGGCGAACGGGCCGGGATATGCGGAGTAGATCATTGCCCCGCCGCCTTCGTAGCCACCCTCACGAAGGACACGCTTGCTCGGCAGATAACCGAAGACATGGTTCGAATAGCCGGCGACCCACACTTTTGGTCCGTCTGTTTCGGTGGCACTCAATTCCGATTTGAGTCTCAAGGAGTAATCAACCACGACCTCGCCGGGCAGTGCAACGAGTGTCAGATCCGTTCCAAACTGAATGGCCTGCACGGGGAAGGCGTACTCGGTTTGAATTTCACCATTTTCTTTGAGCTCTGCCAGCAACCGCTCGCCGTGTCGCCGCTGGTACTTGTTGCCAGATCCTGCTTGTTCTTGCAGGCTTTCCTGAGTTGGTTTTTCGAACTGCAACTCCACGTCATCCAAGGCGAACCGCAACGGCCCGTTCACAGGACGCGGTTGACGGACTTCCAACGCCGTCTCAACGGCATTCGCCAGGGCACGCCCGTGCTGTTTCGCTAAATCGAGAGTACGCCGCGGATACGGATTTTGATCGCCGCCGCAACCCATCATGAATAAGCATGTTACGTCCGGGTGCGCCGCTTCCAAATACTCCTGAGCGTAGCCGGCGTAGTCACCACAGAACTGGTAAAAGGAAAGCGTGGTATTGTGGCAGGCATATCCGAAAAGCACGGCCCGAAGTTGGCCGTCCTCGCCGAGCACCTTGAGAACGGGCACTTCATGATCGACGGGGCCATCTGGATAGGGGCTGTTGATTACACCATTCTTGGTCGGCAACCGTCGATTCATGGCAAATCCGGCGCGACCATGAGTGACTTCCAACGTCGCAGGTTCCAATTTGTCTAATGTCTGCCCAATCAGTTGAACGACCTTTTCAACCAACCCGCGTGTGTACTCGATTGCCATTGCTTCCCGCGCCGCGTCGCCACCGTAATGTCGGATCTTGAACACTCGCAATTCCGGACCACAGTGCGTGTGTGAAGCATTGAGAAGGATCGCTTCAGGCGACAACTGAAACTTCTCGCGGCACGCTTCAACCACATCCGCGCGGAATCCCTGGGGCACGCCGATCAAGTCTAAGGTAACAATCGTGGCCCGATCGCCTTCGCCGTCCTCGAAGATCAACGCCTTCGCGAACAAGTCCTGAGCAGTGCCTTCGGAAGGTTTGTCACGGGCTGCGTAACCTGCCATCCATAACGGTCGATCGGGAGTAATCACCACAGCCCCAGCGGCAGCCTTCCACTTCGATGACGACTCGGCTGCATTCGCTGAAACAGTCACGCAGAGAATCGGCAAACTCAGCAGGAGAATTGGCGTCAGCCGCCATTGTCGGAGGTCGTTCATAGGGAATCGATTTCGAACGGATTCAATTGGGGGCTATGTAGTCGAGCTGAGAACGTGTTATGCATTTAAGAGGCCCGGAACAATTTGGCCGGCTTGCCCATCAAGCAGCGATTCTTCCCGTGCGTTCCGCTTATAGGTAAGGCTATCTGCTTCAAGACCGAATAGGTGGAGCAGGGTTGCGTGGTAGTCGTAGTGGTTGACGATATCCGTCACGGCGTGGTGACCAAACTCGTCGGTCTCGCCATAGGTTCCGCCTGCGCGAAATCCGCCGCCGGCCAGCCACATGCTGAACCCGTAGGTATTGTGGTCTCGCCCGACTTTCGCACGGCCGGCGTCGTTTTGAATCACGGGTAACCGCCCCATTTCACCGCCCCAATGTACGACTGTGGAATCCAGGAGTCCGCGCTGTTTCAGATCGGCAACGAGTGCGGCGGCGCCGCGATCCGTCTTGCGGCAAGCGGCAGGGAGGGACGTGATGATTGAACCGTGATGGTCCCAATACTGGTTCTTTGTGAAGACTTGCACGAAGCGAACGCCCCGCTCGATTAACCGTCGCGCAATCAAGCAACGCTGGCCGTATTCGTCCGTTTCCTTCTCGCCGATGCCGTACATCTGCTGAGTGGCTTTCGTTTCTTGACTGATATCGAGTGCTTCCCGAGCCGCGGTTTGCATGCGGGCCGCTCGTTCGTAGTTGGCAATCCGGGCGGCCAAGTCGGAGTTACTCGGGTGCAAGTCCGACTGCTGCTGGTTCAGTTTCTGCAAATAGGCGAGATAGTTTTCCTGCACTTGTCCCCGTAATTCTGGGGGTGGTTGAAGATTGAGAATTCGCGGTTCCTTCGGGCGAATGACGGTCCCTTGAAACAACGAAGGCAACCAACCGTTGGACCAATTCAGCACGCCTTCCACAGGCAGCCCTTGCGGGTCGGACATCGCGACGAAAGCGGGGAGATTTTGCGTTTCCGCCCCCAAGCCATAGGTGAGCCAACTCCCCAGCGACGGGCGGCCACGTTGAATGCGACCGGAGTTCAACGCGTGTATCGATTGGCCATGATTGTTCACGCCCGTATGCATCGACCGCACCACAAGGATGTCATCCGCGATGTTCGCCGTGTGCGGGAGGAGTTCGGAAATCTCAGTTCCGCACTCGCCATGCTTGGCGAACTTCCACGGACTGCCGAGGATTTTAGAACTCGCCGCTCCTACGTCGTCGTATTTGATCTTGCCCGGGAAGTTCTGACCGTCCATCCGCGTGAGCGTAGGTTTTGGATCGAGCAAATCGATTTGGCTTGGCCCACCCTGCATGAACAGCGAGATCATCGCTTTGGCTTGCGGTTCTTTTGGTGGCTTTCGGGCCGCCAATGTGTACTCCGGATTCGTCAAGTTGGGTTGCACTGGAGCCGCAGACGCACGTTCGTCGCGAAGCAAACTCGCCACCGCGAGCGGAGCTAGACTCATCACACCAGCTTGACAGAAGACGCGACGCGAGAGTTCGGAATCAATCATTGAACGAATCACTCAATCCACGTAAAGAAATTTGCTCGAGCTGAACAACGCTTGGCAGTAGGAAGCGAGCGCCTGCCGGGCAGCTTGTTCAGCGGATACGTTATCTGTGCTTTCGCGATAGGTTTTCTGTTGCAGCGTGACAAACTCGCTGGCTGCCGCCACGTCGGTTTCACTTGGCGTCGAACCGAAGGCCAACTGCCAGCCTTTTGCAACTTGAGCTTTCAGATCGCCGGGCGATTCGGTCTGCAATCGAGCGGCGAAGTCGTTAGCGGCATCGATCACAAATTGACTATTCATGAACCACAGCGATTGCGGGGCGACATTCGAGTCCGCCCGTTGTTCGCAATTAGGCGTCATCGTGGGGGCGTCGAACGTCTCCAAACTGGCCAACGTGCGACTCCGCCGAACTTGCACATACACGCTTCGACGATATTCGTCTCCATCGAGTGATACTTTCGTACCCGGTTTGCGTTCACCATCGAGGTTTTCACGACCGATGACAATCTGCCCAACTTCGTCTTCCATCACGGGCACGGGTTCGCCAAAGAGTTCGGAATTGAACCGGCCGCTGACCGACAACATCGCATCTCGCAGGGCTTCCGATTCCAACCGTCGAACGGTCCAGCGACCGTACAGACGGTTGTCCGGATCGGCTTGGACTAAGCGGGGATCACCCACTGCGGATTGTTGGTAAGCGAAGGATGAGATAATCAACCGATGCAGACGTTTGACGTCCCAACCAGATTCGACAAACTCCGCCGCTAGCCAATCGAGCAGTTCAGGATGCGTTGGCCGCTCGCCGAGAAATCCAAAATCGCTGGGCGTGTTGACAAGTCCCTGGCCGAAGTGATGCATCCAAATCCGATTGACGATCACCCGCGCCACTAACGGGTGTTGGCCGCTCGTCAGGTATTTCGCATAGTTCAACCGTCGAGCCGATGTGGGCAGATTGGGACCATCCGAAACGTGCATGTTCCCGCCGAGGACCGTCAAGCCGGATGGTTCCACCTGTTCGCGTGGCTGCTCGTGGTCGCCACGATGAAACACAAACGTCGGTGGCACTGTTCCCGGCGTTTCCGTAAGCGCCCGCAAAAAATCTTCTGCGGGTATCTTGGACCGAATCTCTGCCGCCTGATCACTATATTTTTGCAAGTCTTGTTTGATGTTCGTGCTGCGAATTTCCTCGGCGGCTTCGGTATACAGAGACAACTCCGCACCCGCTTCGGGATTCAGCGTCGCAAGATTTTCCGTCGTGACGACGACATTGGGATGGTCGTTAAGCAATTCCAACTGAGCTGGCGAACGTTCCTCGGGAGTCACTTCCAATGCGGTCTTGATGTCGGCTCGAATGTCGTCCGGGAGTCTGGCAAGCTCACGTGTTTGCGTCTGTTGAATGAGTTCGGTTTCACGTTCGGCTCGTTTCGTATTGATGTCGTCAATGCGGGCCGATCGTCGACGTTCGTAAAGATACAGCGAACCTTCACGAATGTTGGCAATACTGGGAGACGCTCCGAGCAAGTTCTTTTGCTCTTCCGTGCGTTTGGCCACCGGCGTGTTGAAGGCTTCTCGCAATTGATCGCGGGTTTCTTTGGGAATCAACAAGAGTTCTTGTTCCAAGGTCCGACTGATGTAATGTTGCACCCGCTTCTGACGCTCAGCGTCCACCTGTTTCGCTTCGGTTTCGATTTGCGTCCGCAGTTCCCGTTCTGCATCTGTGTAGAGAGAAATCTGCCGGGCCGCAGGGACTTTCCAGTTCTTCCACCCGAGTGCCGGTTCAAAGACCGCCCGCAAGCGATAGTAATCGACTTGGGGAATCGGGTCATACCGGTGGTCGTGACACTGAGCACAGTGCACCGTCAGTCCCAAAATGGAACTGCCCACGATTTGCAGCGTGTCCGCCATGACTTGATTGCGGGCCAGGTTCTGATCGATTCCCCCCGAAGCCGTGCCGTCAGGGGCCATCCGTAGGAATCCGGTGGCCGTCAGCTTTTCGACTTTGTGGGGTGTCATTTCAGTTTCGGAGGACACCAATTCATCACCAGCTAACTGCTCGATGAGAAACTGATCGAACGGCTTGTTCGCGTTGTATGCGCGAATGACATAGTCGCGGTAGTGATAGGCAAATGGCCGCACGCGGTCTTCGTCGGTGTAGCCTTCGGAATCTGCATAGCCCGCCACATCGAGCCAATGTCGCCCCCAACGTTCGCCGTAATGTGGAGACGACAACAGCCGATCAACCAATCGCAGCCACGCATTGGGATGATGATCATTCACATATGCGTCGACTTCAGCCGGTGTCGGTGGAAGACCAAGCAAATCGAAATAAACTCGGCGGACCAAGACCTCTTTGCGAGCACGCGTGGCGAATTGGAACGGCGTCGTTTGCTCGCCATCTTTGATCGTCGACTGAAGTCGTGAAAGCAAGAACGCATCGATCGGTGTTTCGATGTTTGATGTGTCCACCAACGCCGGTACACCCGGCCGTTTTACCGGTTGAAAGGCCCACCAATTTCGTTCTTCTTCGGTCAGTAATGGTCCGTCGTCAATGTTCTCCGGTTCCGGGCGGGCGGTGTTGGCCCCTTGGGCGATCCACTGTTTCAGGGTCTGTAGGTCTTTGTCTTCGAGAGGATGTTTATTCTCGGGCGGCATCTCCCCGGCTTCGATCCGCTCGACGATCAGACTTTGATCCACCTTCCCCGGTACAATCGCCGGTCCGGAATCGCCGCCGCTGAGCATCAACCGCTTGAGCCTTAGGTCAAGACTGCCTTCACGCTCACCCGCTTCACCATGACATTGAAAACAATGAGCTTTGAGAATGGGCCGTACGTCTGCTTCATACGTGAGTGGAGCCGCGAAGGACACGGAACTCACGAAATGCCACATCAATACAATGAACGCCTGGCGGTACAATTCGGCTCTCCTCTGAGGAAGGTCGCACGTTGAGGAAGCGCGGCAAGAACACATTGCATCAACCGGAATTGATGCAATGTATTCTTGCAACTCGCTCGCCGAATCGCAATCTCAAAGCCAATGCCGGAAGACAAGGGCGTGCACCGAACAGCGTTAAACGGTTTGTTCCGCCGTGTATGCCGGATAGTCGGTGTAGCCTTTCTGGCCGGTTGGCGAGTACCAATCGGACATATCAGCCAGTTCAGCCAACGGCCAACCGTTCTGGAATCGCGCGACCAAATCCGGGTTACTGATAAACGGACGACCGAAGGAAATGAGGTCCGCATCGCCGCCGCCAATGGCCGCTTCAGCGGATGCTTGATCGTAACCACAGTTCCCCATCAGTGGTCCCGAGAAAACCTTGCGAAACTCGTTCAACGTCATCGGCTCGCCGAGTTCATGGAATCCGAAGGCCAACCCATCCATGACATGCAGATATGCCAGTTGGTATTGATCGAGTTGCTTCGCGACGAACGTAAACTGTTCCCGGTAGTCGGGTGACCCCATATCGTTGAAAACACCATTGGGCGACAGTCGAACGCCAACCCGATTGGGAGACCAAACCGTCGTCACGCTTTCCACAATCTCTTTGAGGAATCGAAAGCGATTTTCCACGCTTCCACCATACTGATCATCACGATGATTGGTTTTCGACTGAAGGAACGTGTCGATCAAGTAGCCATTGGCACTATGGATCTCGACCCCATCAAAACCCGCGTCTCGAGCACGCTCGGCTGCCTTGCGGTAGTCTTCCACGATCTGTGGGATTTCGGATGTTTCCAACGCTCGGGGCGTCTCGTATGGCTTCTTGCCTTGCGGCGTATGGATGGCATCACCATCAATCTTGATGGCAGATGGTGCAACCGCAGGATCTCCATTATGAAAATCACTATGCGAAGCGCGACCACAATGCCAAAGCTGGAGAAAAATTCGGCTGCCGGCTTTGTGAACGGCGTCAGTTGTTTGTTTCCACCCCTCGGCCATTTCATCAGTATAGATGCCCGGCGATTGGTTCCAGCCGTTGGCCTGTTCGGAGATTGTGGTCGCTTCGGTCAATATGAGTCCGGCACCGCTCCGTTGCCGATAGTACTCGGCCATCAATCCATTGGGCAGACGTTCAACCCCCGCCCGTGAACGTGTCATAGGAGCTAAGACAATCCGATTGCGGAGTGTCAGATCGTGCATACGGAACGGTTGAAACAAAGCGTTATCGTGACTCATCAGAAAAACCTTTGGATGGCAAAAATTCGAAAAGACGTGCGGCCAAGCTTTGAAGAAGTACAAATTTGTTCGTACGGGTTCTGTCTCGTGGAGGTTAGAAACCAAAGCATTTTTCACGACCCCACGGACACAGAAGACCGTGATACGGTCTAGTTCAAATCGAACAGCAAGATCTCGGCCGACTGTTTGGCGACAATCGTCAGCCGATTCTCATCGCTGACGGCAGCGCCGTCACTCGTGTTTAACGTTTGACCGTTCAGCGACACGCGGCCACGCAACACTTGAAGCCATGCGTGGCGTCCCGTGGATAGGTCGTGTGTAACTTCTGTTCCTTCATCGAGACTCGAGAGGTAAATCTTCGCATCTTGATGGATTCGGAGTGATCCCTCAGTCGCGTCAGCCGAAGCCACCAACCGCAACCGATTCCGCCGTTCCTCTTCCTCGAAATATTTCTGTTCGTAGCTGGGTTCGATTCCCTTGCGTTCGGGAAACAACCAAATCTGGTAGAGGTGGACAGGTTCAGTGTTCGAGGGATTGAACTCGCTATGCGTGATGCCCGTTCCCGCGGACATCCGCTGAAACTCGCCGGGACGCAAGACTTCGCCATTGCCCATCGAATCTTTGTGCTCTAACGCTCCCTCTAACACATAGGTCACAATCTCCATATTCTGATGAGGATGCGTCCCAAACCCCTGACCGGGCTGAACAACATCTTCATTCATGACGCGAAGTGACCGAAACCCCATGTGTTTCGCGTCGCGATAGGAACTAAACGAAAACGTATGATAGGTATCGAGCCAGCCGTAATCGGCATGACCACGCTCGTCGGCTTTGCGAATAGCGATCATGACAGAACCTTGATTTGAATACGTATAACGATGGTCGCCGTGTTACTTAGCGAGAAAACCGCCATCCACGGGTAACGAAACACCGGTGGTATACGACGCGGCATCGGAGGCGAGATACAGCACTGCAGCCGCAATTTCCTCAGGTTGACCCAGTCGTCCCATCGGATGTTGGGCCGCGAATTGCTTTCGGCCGTCGGTTCCTTCCTCACCTGCGAATCGGTCGATCATGTCGGTTGCAATTCCCCCAGGGGCGACCGCATTGACGCGGATACCCTGCTGCACGAATTCCAACGCGGTCGTCTTTGTAATGCCTTCGACTGCATGCTTCGAAGCAATGTAAATTGAGGCACCGGGCATCCCGACATGTCCTGCAATGCTCGAAGTATTGATAATCACCCCACCGCCAGACTGAAGCATCGCGGGAATCTCATACTTCTGGCTCAGAAACACGCCGAGCACATTGATGTCGAACACCTTCCGATAATCGTCCTCCGTGAAATCCGTCACGGGAGCGGACTGCTCGACCCCGGCATTGTTGAACGCAATATCCAAGCGGCCGAAATGGCGGACGGTCTCATCGACAAGATGTTTCACTTGCGATTCGTTCGTCACATCAGTTTGCACGAATTTCGCTTCCCCGCCAGCCGCTTTGACTTCGTGAACGACCGCCTCTCCTGCGTCCGTCCGACGACCGGCAAGCACAACTTTCGCCCCCGCTTTCGCAAACTGAAGCACAGTCTCGCGACCGATCCCAGATGTTCCACCGGTGACCAAAACGACTTTGTCCTGAAAACTCATCACTTCTCCTTACGTTAAAAACTTCTACACAATCTATTGATATGTCATGTTTTTGGCAAAAAAACTGACATTAGTCCTCGGTCGTCAGACTCAATCGAGCCTTCTCTAGCAAACGACTCAACTCTTTGAGTTCCGTGCGTTTCAAATGCCCGATCAATTGCTGATGCAAACTCATCACTGGCTCGTCCATTTCACTGAGTAAATCGAGAGCTTTCGGCGTAATGGCGATGTAAACAACGCGGCGATCTTCCGTACAACGCTCCCGCGTTACTAACTCCTGTTTTTCCAAGCGATCGATCAACCCTGTCATAGCAGGAACGACTTGGATCATTCGCTCGCCAATCTCCAGGCAGGGCAACGGTTTGCCTTCCCCACGCAGAATGCGAAGCACGTTGTACTGCGAAGGAGTCAAGCCAAACTCGCGAAACAAACGCCCGAACCGATTCTGGAATTGGTCGTTTGTCCGCAAGATATTGAGGATCGCTTCCTGCTCCGGCGACTCAAACGGCCGTTTTTTCTTAAGTTCATCTTGCAGTCGATTCGTTGACATTCGTTTCGTCTCACTCCAATTAAACTCACGACATCAATATATTACATGTAAACTATATTCGTGTCAAGGGGTTTTCTGGTCGCTTTAATCCCGAATCGGAGACCAATGTTGGATCGTAGCGTCTTTGAAACTCAGAGTGCCTTACAAGTAACCAACGCGGTTGCGGCCGGTTCGAGGATTCCAGAAGAAGAACTCGTCGGTATCGGGCGAACTAAAAACGTCTTCCGTGAGCCGCACAATGTGCTCGAATTCCCCGTTGATTGTCGACGGAGCAATTACACTGCTGACAACATTCGGCGAATTGCCCGGCGTGAGGTTGGTCAGTGCGACTCGATTGGCTCCGCTCCGCATGTTCCAAGCGAATACATCGTCTAATCCGTCACCGTTCAGATCCCCGATCACAATCCGATGGTAAGCCGAACCATTGAACGCACTCGGCGGAAGCATATTGGTTTGGAAACTATCAAAGCCGGTGGTCAGCCCTGGCGTTATCGTTTCCAAAACAACGAGACGATTGGCACCGCTCTGCAGGTTGATGAACAACAACTCGTCCAGACCACCTGCGCGGAACTGTCCGACATGCACCGTCTGGAAACTTCCATTGATAATCGTGGGATCGATGACGTTCGTCTGGAGATTTGCGACATCGCTATTCAACCCTACCGCGATCGTCTCGAAGTGGGCCACTCGGTTTCGACCGGTTACTGGATTCCAGAAGAACAAGTCCGTCGTACCGTCGCCGTTGAAGTTGCCTGCAACCACGGTGGTGAAGTCATTGCCATTGATGGCCGGCGGCGGAATGACATTCGTTTCAATCGCCCCATCGACAATCCCATTGCTCAAGTGAACGAGACGATTCCGACCGGTTCGCGGATTCCAGAAGAACAGTTCCGTTTGTCGCCCTTCATTGAAGTTTCCGACGACCACGTGATTGAAGTCATTGCCATTCAGTGCCCCCGGATCAATCGGGTTGTTCCAAATCGGCCCATGACCGTACACGATCCGATTGGCTCCCGAGATCGGATCCCAGAAGAACAAATCATTAGCCATGATCTCAATGCCATCGAAACTACCGCTTACGATTTTCTGATAACTTCCGTTGATGGCTGCGTTGTTGATACCTTGATCGATAATCGCAGCGTCTGACGCGGCTAAGTCGTCATTGAAAATATCGCCTCGCCCACTTCCGGCGACGGTCACCACATCTCGACCACCAGCCTGAATATTCGAAAGTACGACGAAGAACGCTTCGTCCTGTTCGGGCTGAGTGTCGCCGTTGACGTCGATCGTTATTGTCTGCGTTTCCCCTGCCGTCCCCGCGAATGTCAGAGTGCCAGTCCGAAAGACCAAATCGGTGCCCGACGCCGGGTCGCCGGCGGTTTCAGGACGGTTGATCGTCGAGAAATCGACCGTGAACGACCGATCCACTGCAAGATCCGAAGTCACCGTGAAGACGAACGGGCGGGTCCCGTCACTACCTTCAAACCCACTAACCGAATCGATGTTGAGGCGGGCGGTGTCGTCGTTCGTGATGGTGCCCACGGCTTGGTTATCAGCGAACAAAACCCCAAGTGTTCTCGGCTGTATGTTCGAAAGATTGAGGAAGAATTGCTCGTCGCGTTCCACCACCGAGTCGGCATTGACGTTCACGGAAACAATCGCCGAGGTGCTGTTGGCGGGGATGGTAACCGTACCGGTCTGGATCGCAAAGTCGGTCTCGTCGGCGGTGTCTGTGGCGGTTGTGAAATCGATATTCACAGGTTCCGAGATGGGAGCATCTAGCGACACCGTAAAGTTCAAGGTGCCGGCGTCTTCGTCTTGAGTCACGTCATTGATCGAGACTCGTGCCATCACACCTTCACCGTTGTCCCCGATGATTGTGCCCGTTCCCCGCGAATCGCCGAAGGTCACATCGCGACCGACATTGACGAGGTTCGAGAGTTCCACAAAAAACTGTTCGGCTCCCTCGTCGGTCGTGTTGTCCATTGTTAGCGGGACGGAGATTGTCGCCGTCTGATTGCCAGCCGGGATCGAGACGGTTCCCGATTGCGGCGTGAAGTCATTTGCATCAGCCGAGTCGGTGAGCGTCGCGAAGTCGAAGCGAATGGGCACGTCGATAGGACGACTCAGGGAAACGGTGAACTCGAGGGTTCCCGCATCTTCCGTTTGCACCGGGTCGTTGATGGTCAATACCGCGGCGTCGTCGTTGTTGAGATTGCCGGTTCCCTGTGCCAACCCCAGACTCACACTGCGACCGCTCGCGTTCGGGCCACTGAGATTCACGAAGAACCGTTCATCGAGTTCGACTGTGTTGTCGGCGGCAATTTGGACTGTCACGGGCACAGATAGACTTCCAGCAGGAATGGTAACGCTCCCCGACCGACCGGTGAAATCGCTAGTATCAGCCGTGTCGGAGACAGTGGCGAATTGAACGGTTGTCGGCACATCGACGGCGGTATCCAGCGTAAGCAGGAACGTCATCGGGCCGTCGTTTTCGTTCTGCGTCAGATTGTTGACGGAGATCGCCGCCGCATCGTCATTGCGAATTGTTCCAACACCCTGACTGTCACCCAAAGTCACCGCTCGCCCGCTGGGGTCGAGATTGGTAAGATCGATCACGAATCGCTCATCGAGTTCCACGACATTGTCCGCGACGACATCCACCGTGAAAGTTGCAGTGGTGTTGCCTGCGGGAATACTCAAGCGTGTTGGTGTCGCCGAAAAATCGGCGTCGTCGGTGCTATCATTCTGTGGTGTGATATCGAAGAAGACATCGACATCGGCCGGCAACGTCTGTGTTACGGTGAACGTCATCGTTCCCGCATTTTCGTCCTGGGTAATATCGTCAATCGAAAGCAATGCCGTTTCGACGTTGATGACCGTCGCCACGCCGACACCTTTCGTCAGACCGACACTGACGTTGTTCGCAATGGGAGTCCCTAGCGTGACACGAAACTCCCGTTGAAATGCAATGAGATTGTCCAATGCCAACGGAGCCGTCACCTGAGTCGAAGTGTTTCCCGCGGGAATGAAGGCCTTACCAGATGCGACCACATCGCCGGTATCGGCTTGTGGAATCGGCACCAAACTGTCCGGCACAGCCCCACCCGTTGGCCCCTGATCGGTCACCGTAAAGTCGACTTCCAAGTCCACCGCCAACGGTTGATTCAATGAAATTGTGAAGACGATCGGCCCGTCATCTTCTTCCAGCTGCACATCATTGACCGACAGCGATGGTGCATCGTCATCCAGAATCGTGCCCACACCTTGACCGTCTCCCACGGCCACATCGAACGCCCCCGATTGGACATTCTCCAAATTGACGAAGAACCGTTCGTCGTTCTCCTCGGTCATGTCGTCGGAGACACTAACGAGGAACGTTGCAGATGTGGAACCGGCAGGAATCGTGACGGTGCCGGCAACCGCTGTAAAGTCGCTCGAACTCGCGGTGTTGGTCGTCGTGAAATAGTCAACTGAGACATCGACGCCGACCGCTTGACTAAGCGATACCGTGAACCGCATGGCCCCGGTCGCTTCATCTTGCGTGACATTATCCACCGAGACCGTGGCATCATTCGAGTTAACCGCCTTATCGACACGCAGTGTGTAGTCGGAGCTCAACTTGCCGTCGCGTTCGCGAACAACATATGTGTAAACCCCCGTCTGCGGCAGATTCCGTTGGTTCAGTACGAAACCGTTGCGATTGTCGACGCCGATAGCGGTTTGTAGATGGGATCCATCGGGGGCGTAGAGTGTAATGTCCAAGCGGAACTGACTCGCACTTCCCTCCGCAAACTTCGTAAGCAGCAAATCGTCACCGGCCGAAGCGTTGATCGTGAATGTATCTATGTCTCCCTCGGCGATCGTGCCACTAATCGTTTCGCCACCGTTGAGAGCCGTATTATCGAAATCGATTGTGTCGTCGAAGACGATGGCAGTCAGCGAGTAACTTCCGATCGCATCCGTTTCCAGGTCTCGGAAGACATAGGTGTAGGTGCCCGTCTGAGCAAGGTCGTACTGATCCAACCGAATCCCACTGGTATTGATCGGGGGAACCGCCGTCTGCAGCAATGTGCCGTCTGGGGCATACACACTGACTTCGAGTTTGAAACCACCGCCAAAAGATCCGTTGGCCGCCAGAAATAAATCGTCACCAGCGTTTGCCTCGATCGTAAACGTGTCGATATCGGTGCGAGCGATTGTGCCGTTGACGGTCAAACCGCTGGTCAGTTCGACGGTGTCCAGCTCTGGAGTGCTATCGACCGCGACCGCAGTTAACGTGTAGTCCCCCGTGTCGTCACCATCCACCTCGCGAACGACATACGTGTAAGTGCCCGTGAGCGGGAGATTCCGTTGATCGAGCCGAAACTCCGAATTCTGAGTCACCCGTTGAAGTTCCGAACCGTCTGGCGAGTAAAGGGTGACCTCCAATTGATAACCGTCTGCTTCGTCAATCGAGAACAGCAAGTCCCCACCCGCCGTTGCATCGATCGTGAATGTATCGATATCGCCGGTGCCGATGCTGTCATTGACCGTCAAACCTCCGTTCAACGAACGATTGTCGGCATCAACGGTTTCGTCGACGACAACCGCCGTCAGCGAATAATTGCCAGTGTCATCACCACCGACTTCCCGCACCACATACGTGTAAGTCCCCGATTGAGGCAGGTTCTTCTGATCGAGACGAAACCCAAAGTTCTCCGTCACGCTTTGTAATTCCGTACCGTCCGGAGCATACAACGTCACATCTAATTGGAAGCCGTTGGCTTCGCCGATCGTAAACAACAAGTCCTCACCGACGGTGGCGTCGATCGTGTAGGTATCAATGTCGCCACGAGCGATCGATGCATTGACGGTGGCACCACTCATCAAGGCGATGTTGTCTGCATCGACGGTCTCATCGACCAGGACCACGGTTAACGAATAATCGCCGGTATCATCGCCGTTCACTTCCCGGACGACATACGTGTATGTGCCGGTCTGAGACACATCGCGTTGATCCAGTCGGAAGCCAGTGTTCTCTGTGATGCTTTGTAGCTCTGTGCCATCAGGTGCATACAACGAGACTTCCAATTGAAAGCCTTCGGCCTCACCGATCGTGAGCAGTAAATCCTCACCTGCAGTCGCATCAATGGTGTAGGTATCGATATCGCCGGTCGCGATCGAGGAATTGACCGTCGTACCACTTGCGATCGCCACGTTATCGGCGTCAATCGTTTCATCGACGACTACCGCCGTCAGCGAATAATTGCCAGTGTCATCACCATCGACTTCCCGCACCACATACGTGTAAGTCCCCGATTGAGGCAGGTTCTTCTGATCGAGACGAAACCCAAAGTTCTCCGTCACGCTTTGTAATTCCGTACCGTCCGGAGCATACAACGTCACATCTAATTGGAAGCCGTTGGCTTCGCCGATCGTAAACAACAAGTCCTCACCGACGGTGGCGTCGATCGTGTAGGTATCAATGTCGCCACGAGCGATCGATGCATTGACGGTGGCACCACTCATCAAGGCGATGTTGTCTGCATCGACGGTCTCATCGACCAGGACCACGGTTAACGAATAATCGCCGGTATCATCGCCGTTCACTTCCCGGACGACATACGTGTATGTGCCGGTCTGAGACACATCGCGTTGATCCAGTCGGAAGCCGGTGTTCTCTGTGATGCTTTGTAGCTCTGTGCCATCGGGAGCATACAACGAGACTTCCAACTGAAAGCCTTCGGCCTCACCGATCGTGAGCAGTAGATCCTCACCCGCAGTCGCATCGATGGTGTAGGTATCAATGTCGCCAGTCGCGATCGATGAATTGACCGTTGTGCCACTTGCGATCGCCACGTTATCGTCGTCAATCGTTTCATCGACGACAACTGCCGTCAGCGAATAATTGCCAGTACCATTACCATCGACCTCCCGCACCACATACGTGTATGTCCCCGATTGAGGCACGTTCTTCTGATCAAGACGGAACCCAAAGTTCTCCGTTGCACTTTGCAACGCCATCCCGTCGGGAGCAAATAACGTCACCTCCAACTGGAAGCCATTCGCCTCGCCGATCGTGAGTAGCAAGTCCTCACCGGTTGCGGCGTCGATGGTGTAACTGTCTTGTTCGCCGTTGGTGCTGATCGTTCCCATGACGGTCTCGCCGCTCGATATCGCGACCGGATCGACCGACAAAAGCGTTCGCGTTTCCAGAATTTCGACGGCCTGTATCGCAGGGGTACCGCGTCGACGATTCGTTTGCAGCTGTCTGGACCGTTGAAGGGCCTGGTTTCCCAGAATCAATCGTTCATATAGACCTGCCAACCAATACATCCAAGACATTCGTAATATCCCGTGCTGTCAGTCGTTCGACCGATGATCGTGTGTTTGGAGTCTCGCCCTTCACAGGCACCTGCACATGTGTGACATAACACACATCGCGCAGCATGAAAAGCGACTCCAAAGGAGATGGAACCTCACGAACAAATGCGGGCACCGAGATTGCCGATTTTTGCAGTTTTTTGCAGC
Source organism: Thalassoroseus sp. (assembly GCF_984380535.1). Lineage (NCBI taxonomy): Bacteria > Pseudomonadati > Planctomycetota > Planctomycetia > Planctomycetales > Planctomycetaceae > Thalassoroseus > Thalassoroseus sp. The sequence goes on along the minus strand of NZ_CFHRBF010000020.1, from coordinate 99,842 downwards.
AGATCGATCGAATCTGGGAAGAGCCGGACGATCGGCCGAAGACGACAATCAACCCGTATTGCGAAGACCGGATGCAATTCCCTGGATGGCGAGGCGGACGAGATTTGTCAGTTCATCGTCGTCAGGTTTATGGCGAATTCGCTTGAGCAAGATGATCTGAGCCAGGTTCAGCGGATCGACATATGGGTTTCGATTGCGGACAGCGTTCTTGAGCCATGTCACATCGTCAAGGAGTTCGGAATTATCCTTGATCATCAATACGGCCCCACGCGTGAGTTGAAACTCGGTCGAGATCAACTCCCAAATTTCCCGCCCGCTGTCTTCAGACGCCAACGATGCATACTCTTGGGCAATCTGCATATCGGCCTTGGAGAGGGCAAGTTCCGCGTTGTCGATCAGAGCCCGAAACATCGGCCATTGCTCGTACATGGTTTGCAAGCTTGACCAGGAAGAGTCATTTCGGTCGACGTAGTCGCGAATTGCCGTTCCCATGCCGAACCAAGCCGGTAACAAATGGCGTGATTGGGTCCACGCAAACGTCCAAGGAATCGCTCGCAGGTCGCTTAGTGTTCGGCGTTGGCCTCGTCGCGAGGGACGAGAACCGATCGGCAACGTTTCGATTTCGCTAATGGGAGTTGCACGATCGAAGTAATCGAGGAACCCTGAATGCTCGATCAACTCCCGATATTTTGCGAACGACTTTGTGGAGAGATGTTCCATGATCTCCACCCAGGTTCCGTCGGTTTCCAATTCGGGACCGGCACTGACGAGCAACGTGGCATTCAGAAGTTGTTCCACATGCCGATGTGCAATGACAGGGTCGTCATAGCGTTCGGAAAGCACTTCGCCTTGTTCGGTCACGCGAATGCGTCCACCGACAGACTTGGGCGGAAGCGAACGAATCGCCCGGGCTGCCGGACCGCCACCACGACCGAGAGCCCCGCCACGACCGTGGAAAATTGTCAACTCGATGTGGTGTTGTCGAGCGGAATTCGCAAGCTGCTCCTGAGCGCGATAAAGTTCCCAACAAGCGGTCAAATATCCACCGTCTTTGGTACTGTCGGAATAGCCCACCATCACCACTTGATTTTGCTGGCCGGTGGCAGGGAGGTAGTCCCGATATTGCTGGTCGGTGAGCAACGCGTCAAGAATGGCAGCTGAACTTCGCAGGTCTTCAATGGTTTCGAACAGCGGCACAATCGGCAAGCCGGCCAGATTTGTTTCATCGCCGTGAACTTGCACCCAGGCCGATCTCCACAGCCATAACACATTGAGAACATCTTGAGCCGAGTGAGTCATACTGATGATGTAAACACCGACAGCTTCCGGTCCCCAGGTTTTTACGGCATCGACGAGCAACATAAATGTCTGGAAGACTTCCCGAGCTTCTTCCCCCAATTTCTCAAGGTCGATCCGACTTGGCGATGTGTTGCGGATTACATCTGCGAGTTCCGACTCGTCGTTCCCGTCGGTTTGCAAGGCGACGACTTCTTCCAGACATTTGCGGTGGACCAGCGAATTCTGCCGGACATCCAATGCCGCAAAATGGAACCCGAATGTCTGGGCCACATCGATCCAAGGCTGTAGGAATTGATGCGAGATCCGTTGTCCGTGATTTCGCGTCACGCTGGTGTAGATCTCCTGCAAGTCGTCCCGAAACTCGTCGATCGATTGATAACTTCCGAGGACCGGGGCATCGGCATCGATGGATTCCAGTGTTCGCAGAATTCGGAATTCGATCGTTCCCAAAAACTGACGATAGGTTTCCAAGTGAGAAATCTTTGAGATCGCTTCGGTGAGCCCGGGGAAGTTCTCGCAGCAGGACGCGATTCGCTCCCGAAGCACGTTCTCTGATGCGATTTGATGATCCGACATCACGATCTGGTTTTTGAGTTCGCGACACAATTCCAGATGTCGCTCAAGAGCCGCTCGGCGTAATCGCGCAAAGGTTTGCTGAGTGATCTCGGCCGTCACGAACGGGTGCCCGTCGCGGTCGCCGCCAATCCAGGTTCCGAAGCTGAGAAATCGGGGAATGTTGAATTGATGATTGGGGTACGACTTGCGGAGGGCTTCACGCAACTCCCGGAAGATTCGCGGCACAACGACCCATAAAGTCGACGCGAAATGCAGTCCCCGACTGACTTCGCTCATCACGGGTGGTCGTTCAGGACGGACAAGGTCGCTTTGCCAAAGGACCGTGAGATCGGCTGCGAGTTTTTCTTCAATATCGACGCCCGGGTTCGTTTCGATCGCCGGTAGTGTTTTGCGGATGTCGCGAAGTAACTGGCGAGTCGTTCGACGTTTGGCTTCCGATGGGTGAGCTGTAAATACCGGATGAATTTCCAGGCGATCCAACCAGCGTTGGACTTCCAAAGCTGACAGTCCATGTTCGTGTAGATCAATGATGGCTGCCGCAATGGATTCCTCCCGCGGCACACCGAGCGTTCGCGATTGCTCATCGCGTTCGCCTAAGACATCAATTCGAACCTGGTCTTCCGCGGCGTTGGCTAAATCGAAAAACATGCTCAGCCAGCGGATCACCGCACGGAACTCGTCGGGTTCCAGTTCCGTCAGAGTTTCGACCAGTCGAGTTTCTGCATCCGGCAGACCGACGCGACGCTCGATCGACAACCGCCTGATCTTTTGCATCGAGTCTGCCAGCGATTCACCGACCTGCTCTCGAACAACGAGGTCCAACAAATCCACCAGGTAGTTCAGAGTCTTCTCGCGCTTGGGCGTAGTCATGATGTCGAGAATTCCAGCATCTGAATCGGGTTGCCGAGCTTCCGAGCAACCCTTGCGTTCTTTGGGATAGCACGGTTTTGTGTAGGGCGGACCGAATTATCGTGAATAATCCCGGCAAAGACCAGCCATTCGCAGAAACCACCAGATCGACGTAAAAACATCTCGGAAAGACCTCCGCGCAGACCGGTATCGACTGCACGGAAGATGGATTTCACGCGGAATCTGGTTGTGCAAGGACCTGGCTATAACCGGCTGGTTGGTTATGGGATCATGAGGTGCTTTCGCACGAATGCGGTTGGTCGTTCCGTGATGTTATTGTCTGCGCCAGCGACCCCATGGTTGCCACCGGGCACGATCACCAGTTCCGTCGTGACACCCACAGTCTTAAGTTTTTCGTTCAGATTGATGGCATGTTCAGGCGGAACAATATCATCGCGATCGCCATGCACCTGCATCAACGGCGGGTCATCTTTCGATGCGAACGTGATTGGGGAAACGTCTGCCACCAGACGGGCACTGAGTTTGTCTGCGGGAGTACCGGGCTGATAACCAATGAGTTGCCGATACGCGGGGTGACGATGATCAATGCTGCTCAACAGTTTCCAGTCAGTCGGGCCGGCAAAACTGACGGCACAACTCACACGGGACGAAAACTTTTCGACCGGATCGTCGGAATCCGTGTCGGCAACATCGTCGTGGAGAGCCACGTAGGCCGACAAATGCCCGCCAGCGGACCCTCCCGTCACAGCGATCCGCTGAGGATCAATGTTCCACTCACCCGCCTTGCTGCGAACAAATTGAATCGCACGGAGACAATCATTGACCTGAGCAGGATGCGTTTTCACATCGGTAAACCGGTATTCCACCGAAATCACCGAGGCCTCATTCCGCGAAACGAAACCTTGCAACCAACCGGGAATGCGATTCTTCGAACCAGCTCGCCAACCGCCTCCATGAATGTAAACAACGGCCGGTGTCGGTTGGTTCGATTTCACCAAGTACACGTCGAGACATTGCGACTTATGATCATCATCGTACGCAACATTCTGATGAGTCGGCGTTTGGGCAATCGCCAGACTTGTTCCGAGGAAGATTGAACTCAACAGAAACAAACACGTGTGGTTTCTCATCGTGCGACCCTGCGTTTAAGTGGCGTATGTTCTTAACAACCGTTTGATGTTACCGGCAAAGTCGTCGTTCTGGAATCACTCACGAATCGCATGGGGAACACATGGACGGTTGCTGCGGCAATTCCTCGTCGCCCTTTCGCATTGCGGGTTGTGTTTTCATACTAAGTTAAATTCATATGAGCGAGATTTTGCGAAAGAGACTTCGAATGACTGCCTCTGTCATCCGGCGATGGTCCATCGTGCTGGTTCTCGTCGGTGCCCGTTCTGCGGATGCTGCCGATGTGGAATTCAACCGGGATGTGCGACCGATTTTATCCAATCGTTGTTTCACATGTCACGGCCCCGACTCGGCCACACGTGAAGCGGAATTGCGGTTGGATCAACGCGAGTCCGCCACCAATGCAGCCCTCTCTGGGGAACACGCGATTGTACCAGGAGACATCGCTGCCAGTGAATTGATTCGACGAATCACTAGCGACAACGACGACGAGCGAATGCCGCCGGGCGGAAAGTCAAAAGCTCTGACTCCGGCGGAAATTCAAACCCTGAAAACGTGGATCAGCCAGGGAGCGAAGTACGCGTCGCACTGGGCGTTCAATCCACCGAAACAGCCAAAACTACCCGACGTTCAAAACACAAACTGGCCCAAAAATGAGATCGATCATTTCGTTCTTGCACACCTGGAAGACAAACAACTGCAACCCGCACCGGAAGCGAGTCGTGAGACGCTCATTCGTCGTGTGGCGTTCGATTTAACGGGGTTGCCGCCAAGTTTGGAGGAAATCGATGCGTTCGTCGAAGACTCGTCTTCTGATGCGTATGAACGCATGGTCGAGAGTTATCTCGACCGGCCCGCCTACGGCGAACACATGGCACGACATTGGCTCGATTTGGCACGGTATGCCGACAGCAACGGCTATCAATACGACACCGAACGCGAGCAATGGGTCTGGCGTGACTGGGTGATCGACGCTTACAACAAGAACAAACCGTTCGACGAGTTTTCCATCGAACAACTTGCCGGAGACTTGCTACCCAACGCGACGCCGCAACAGCGACTTGCGACGGGGTTCAATCGAAACCATGGCATCACGATCGAAGGCGGTATCATCGACGAGGAATACCGCACGGAATACGTGATGGACCGCTTGGTGACAACCGGACAAGTGTGGTTAGGACTGACGATTGGATGTGCCCGCTGTCACGACCACAAGTACGATCCGATTTCGCAAAAAGAGTTTTACCAACTCTATGCCTACTTCAATCAGGTTCCCGAACGAGGCATGCGTGGGTTTAATCCGCGTGAGCAAATTCCCTCTCCGTTGGCTACAGATCAACAGGAAGAGTTGGACAAGCAACTCGCGGAATTGAAATCGCAGTTGGAAACGCCCATTGATGTCGACAGACACCTTGAGAACTGGGCGAAGGAGTTAGCAGCGGAATCTCGTGACGGGTGGCATGTCCTGGAACCGATCGAAGCCAAATCGAGCGGCGGCACCACACTGAAAATCCTCGATGACAACTCCATTCTCGCAGGCGGTGCGAATCCCTCGAAAGATGTTTACACAATTGTCGCGACAACTTCCACGCAGAACATCACAGCAATTCGCCTCGAAGCTTTGACGCACGAATCTCTCCCCGGCGGTGGTCCAGGTCGGCATTCCAATTCGAATTTCGTGCTGAGTGAATTTGAACTGACAGCGGTTTCCACAGAAGATCCGACAAAACGACAGCCAATCAAATTTCAGAAAGCGATCGCGGATTACTCGCAGAAAAGTTACGAAATCGACAAGGCTATTGACGGGACGATTGCCGGCAATAACGGTTGGGCGGTCGACGGACCGACGCGCAAGGAAAACGCAACAGCGGTGTTCATCGCCGATAAACCGTTTGGGTTTTCCACAGGGACGCGGTTGGAATTTCGACTCCGTCACGAAGCCGGTTTCGCGACCCATGGCATCGGTCGACCGCGGTTGTCGACCACTTCCGACTCACCAAAACGAATCGAGTTTGACGACGTTCCCGCGGAGATTCGGCGACTTGCAGCAACGCCCACAACAACTCGAACAGAGAGCGAAACGCAAACGTTAAGAACATACTTCCTGGCCCATCACAATCCTCGACAGGCCTTGCAAGATCGCATCACCGTCTTGGAGAAACAAAAGGCCGCGGGCTTCCCGGCCACGATGATTATGCGTGATCTGCCTAAACCACGTGCGACGCATATTCTCAATCGCGGTCAGTACAACGAACCAACCGAAGAAGTGGCATTCGGCGTTCCGGCCGTTCTACCTCCGTTGCCAAAAGATGCTCTGGCGAATCGATTGGGGTTCGCCAAATGGTTGTTCGCCCCCGAACACCCTCTAACGGCCCGCGTTGCTGTGAATCGATATTGGCAACGCATGTTCGGTTCGGGGTTGGTGAAAACTTCCGAAGACTTCGGCATTCAAGGGGAGTTGCCAAGCCATCCTGAGTTGCTGGATTGGCTCGCCTTGGAGTTCATCCGCAGCGGCTGGGACATCAAATACATGCAACGACTGATCGTAAACTCTGCGACCTATCGACAATCGTCTCGGGTCGGTCGCGATGCGTATCGAACCGATCCCGAAAATCGACTATTGGCTCGTGGGCCACGTGTGCGTTTAGACGCCGAAGAAATTCGCGATGCCGCACTATTCGCGAGCGATCTGTTAGTGGACCGTATCGGTGGCAAGAGTGTCTATCCGTATCAGCCGAGCGGATTGTGGTTGGAGTTGAATAACCGCCCTGGCTACTCACAAGCCTACCCCCAGGGAAGCGGAGAAGACCTCTACCGACGTGGACTTTACACCTTCTGGAAACGCACGGCTCCCTCGCCGATGATGAAACTTTTCGATGCTCCGGAACGTGAATTCTGCACCTTACAACGATCCCGAACCAACACGCCGTTGCAGGCGTTGTTACTTCTCAATGGTCCGCAGTTCGTCGAAGCCGCTCGGCATTTGGGAGAACGCATGATCGAGCATGGTGGCGAGACAGTGGACGATCGATTGCGTTACGGTTTTCGGCTAGTGACATCGCATCAACCAACCGCAGATGAACTGCGAATTCTCAGCGACACACTCGAAGCCGAACTCAAACGATTCCAGCACGACCCCGTCGCTGCACGTCGCGTTCTGGAAGTCGGTGAGTCATCGTACTCGACCAAAGACAGCATCCACGAACTGGCCGCATACGCCAGTATCGCCCGGCTGCTGATGAACATGAACGAAGCCATCACCAAGGGGTAACCGATGAACTCTCCGATTCAAGATTTTCAGCTGTTGGAAAACCGACGACAGTTCTTCGGGCGACTCAGCACAGGCATCGGTTCTGTGGCGTTGGGTTCTTTGTTGAATCCGAAGTTGTTCGCGAAGGAAACACCGGGGGACCGGTTCGGCGGTATGCCGGGGATTCCACATTTCGCGCCCAAAGCCGAACGGGTGATCTATCTGCTGCAATCAGGGGCTCCCTCGCAGATGGATCTGTTCGACTACAAACCGTCGCTCGCAAAACTCCATATGACCGAACTGCCTGCAAGCATCCGGCAGGCACAACGATTGACCGGTATGACGGCCGGTCAAAAGAGTTTTCCGATTATCCAATCCCCGTGGAAATTTCAGCAGTGCGGTGAGTCGGGAACTTGGATCAGTGAACTGTTGCCAAAGATGGCTGGCGTGGCAGACGACATCTGCGTGATTAAGTCGATGCACACCGAAGCGATCAACCACGACCCGGCAATCACGTTCTTTCAATCGGGTCATCAGCAACCGGGTCGCCCAAGTATTGGGGCATGGCTTAGTTATGGCTTAGGGAGTGAGACAGAGAATTTGCCGGCGTTCGTCGTGTTGCTAAGCAAGAACACCTTTCACCAAGCTCAACCGTTGTACGATCGGTTATGGGGGAGCGGGTTTCTGCCGTCGAAGTATCAAGGCGTGAAGTTTCGCAGCCAAGGTGACCCGGTGTTGTACCTTACCGATCCTGCGGGAAACAGCGATCCTGCCCGCCGCGCAATGCTCGATCGCCTCGCGAAATTGAACCAGCTTCGCGAGCAAGAAATCGGAGACCCCGAAATTCTAACGCGGATTGCACAGTACGAGATGGCTTACCGCATGCAAACGTCTGTGCCGGAACTTGCCGATACTTCCAACGAACCAGAAAGCACGTTCAAACTCTACGGCGAAGAGGCGAAGCAACCGGGAACGCATGCGGCTAACTGTCTCCTGGCTCGTCGGTTGGCCGAACGCGGCGTCCGGTTTATTCAAGTGTTTCACCGTGGTTGGGACCACCATAGCAATGTACCAACTCATCTTCCGGTACTCGCCAAACAGACAGACCAAGGTTCGGCGGCCTTGATCACCGATCTCAAGCAACGCGGCTTGCTAGACAAGACACTCGTGATTTGGGGCGGAGAATTCGGCCGAACGGTCTACTCGCAAGGGAACCCGAAAACATTTGGTCGCGATCATCACCCGCGATGTTTTTCGATTTGGATGGCAGGCGGCGGTATCAAGCCTGGTATCAGTTACGGACGGACGGACGATTACTGTTACAACATCGAAGAAAATCCCGTGCACGTCCACGACTTTCATGCGACGATTCTGCATTGCCTGGGCATCGATCATGAGCGACTAACCTACCGCTTCCAGGGTCGTGACTTCCGTCTCACCGATGTGCATGGCCATGTGGTCGATGACATCCTTGTATAATCCCTGTTGCAATTCCATCCAGCTTGGCGACTTATGAATCTAGCAACACTCAAACGACGAACGTTCCTGCAAAGTGGACTTGCGTTACTGCTGAGTTCACGACTCAGTGCAGCATGGGACCAGGAATCTCTGCAGAGTGCCGGTGATATTCTCACGCAGGCCGCCGCGAATGGTGAAGTAGAATCAAGTGCCTTGTATGTCCGGCAGGGAGCTCAAGTTTTCTCGCATGTCTACGGGAAAGCTGAGCACGAAAATGCGATGTTTTTATTGGCATCGATTTCGAAAACAATCGCGATCGCGGCCGTGATGACATTGTTCGATGAAGGACGATTTCAACTCGATGACCCGGCACAGAAATATCTTCCCGAGTTTCGCGGGGACGGTCGTGAGAAAATTACCATTCGTCAGTTGATGACCCATGTATCTGGTTTGCCGGACCAACTTCCTGAGAACGCAAAACTACGAGCGGCCCATGCCCCCCTGTCGGCGTTTGTCTCTGCAGCCACGAAGACGCCGCTTCTGTTCAAGCCGGGTACGAAATACCGTTACTCGAGCATGGCGATTCTGCTAGCGACGGAAGTGGCTCGCAGAATCAGCGGGAAGTCCATTGCAGAGCTGACACACGAGCGAATCTACCACCCCTTGAAACTCACGCGGTCCGCCATGGGACTTGGTGATTTCCAACTTTCCGATGTGGTGATGAACCAAGTCGACCGTGCCGCCCCTGAATCCGGCGCGGGTGACCCCTCAACGAAATCCTGGGACTGGAATAGTTCGTATTGGCGAAAACTAGGAGCCCCCTGGGGAGCCGCCCATGGATCGGCTGAGAACGTCGCACGTTTCCTGCACGAGTTTCTCCATCCGACGGGAACCATCCTCAAACCTGCGACAATTCGATTGATGACGTCTAACCAGAACCGGCATCAATTGCGTTCGCGAGGCCTTGGTTTTGATCTCGGCCGCATTGGCAATACACCGGATCTCAGCCCGAGAACATTCGGTCATACCGGCTCGACCGGAACAATTTGTTGGGCCGATCCGAGTACCGACACGATTTGCGTCGTGCTGACAACACTTCCGCATCGTGCCGTTTCTCCACATCCCCGCGACCTGGTCTCAACACGTGTCGCAAGGATTGTCAAAAAGTAGTGGTCATCTTCGCCATCATGAGAGCAGCTTCTGCCTCACGGACGTCGTAGTCCATCAATCGGTCGTCATTCCCGTTCAAATCGGGCATCCGGTATTTCGTGGTGTTCGATGAGTCTCGACAGATGCTCAGACCGCACGAAACGGGAACCTGGTCAATTCGACATGGAACAGCATTGTTCGATATGATACGATTTCAGAGCCTTCCTCCCGCCGTTATGCCAACCTCGGAACCTCGATGAGTCTGACCCCTCGAACGTGTTGGTTGATCTCGCTGATTGTGACGCTTGGCGTCGGTGCAAACCTTTCCGCAGAAGAGACGAACAATCGGTCGAAGCTTCTCGATGACAAATTCCGTCAAACGATCAAACCGTTTCTGGAATCGTTTTGTTTGGACTGTCACGGAGCCGTCGATCCGGAAGCGAAACTCGATTTAACGGGTTTTGCATCGCTGGGTGATGTCACCGAATCGCACCAGACGTGGAAAGAAATCCTGCATCGTCTCGATGCGAACGAGATGCCGCCTGCGGAGTTCTCTCCGCAACCGACAACCGCGCAGCGGAAATCCGTCACGGAATGGATTCGCGATGTGCGTGAACACGAATCCCAACGCAATGCGGGTGATCCCGGTTCGGTGCTCGTCCGTCGACTCAACAACGCGGAATACAATTACACGATCCGCGATCTAACGGGTGTCGATATCCGGCCGACTCAAACGTTCCCGGTCGACCCGGCGAACGAAGCCGGGTTCGACAATTCCGGGGAATCGTTGACGATGTCACCGGCCCTCATGGCGAAATACCTCGAAGCGGCCCGTATGGTCGCGGACCATCTGGTGCTGACTCCCACAGATGTTCGCTTCGCTCCGCACCCGGTCGTTACCGAAACCGACCGTGATAAGTACTGTGTCAATCGGATTGTCGATTTCTACGCCAACCAGCCAACCGATCTCGCTGACTACTTCTTCGTATGTTGGCAAAACGCCTCGAATCCCAACGAGGGCCAACTTGCAAGCGTTGCGAAACAATCTCGGTTGAGCACGCAGTACACTCACACGGTTTGGAACATTCTTCACGAGAAACCCGCGTTTGGACCGCTTCAGGTGCTGCAGGATCAATTCCACAGCATCCCGGTCGACGCGACGGAAGACATGGCTCGTCGACAGTGTGAGTCGATGCGGAAGTACGTGCAGGATGTGCGTCCCAAACTCGCGAAGACTTTCAAGAACCTCCAAATTGCCGACGTCCACAAGGGGTCGCAATCATTGGTTCTTTGGAAGAATGAACAGTACGCCGCCAATCGGCGAAACTTCGATGTCGAACGACTCACACCACCCGACCGCGAGCGACCAAAGGGAACCCCGAAGGAATTCGAGTTGCCCGCGGATGAACAGGAACGAAAGCAATTCGTCGAAAGTGTCGCGAAGTTTTGCTCTGTATTTCCCGATGCTTTTTACATTTCGGAACGCGGTCGCGACTATCTCGGGGTCCCCAAGGAGAAACAAGAGAAAGGGCGTCTGCTGAGTGCCGGTTTTCATAGCATGATGGGATACTTCCGCGACGATACCCCATTGTGCGAGCTGATTTTAGACGATCACCAGCGGGCAGAACTCGATCGGCTTTGGCAGGAACTCGACTTCATTACTTCCGCCCCGACGCGACAGTACCTGGGTTTTCTATGGTTCGAACGTACCGATTCCCGCTTCATGCGTGACCCAGAGTTCGATTTCGCCCGTGCGGAAAACAAACAGGCTGCGTCGGCGGAGATGATCGAAGCACTCTCGAAGTTGTATCTGGCGAAAGCGGGAAAACGCGGGGGTGATCCAGTCGCCCGAAAAGCGATCGCCGATTATTTCACGAATATCAGCCGTCAAATCCGTTGGGTCGAGACGGCTCGAGTTACCGCAGAACCGAAACACCGCGACGCCCTTCTGGAATTTGCGTCTCGCGCATGGCGAAGAAAACTGACACCGACGGAGCAACAAGAAGTCCTCACCTTTTACAATGCACTTCGAACGACAGACGGGCTAGACCACGTCAATGCGATGCGTGATAGCATCGTCTCCGTCTTGATGTCGCCCCACTTTCTTTACCGCACCGATCTCATCAGTATCGGCGATGGACATCGAGAACTGACAAATTTTGAATTGGCAAACCGTCTGAGCTTTTTCTTATGGTCCTCACCGCCGGATGAAAAACTGCGGTCGTTGACAGAAAATCTGAACGAAGACGACGCACTCCGTCAGCAAGTGCAACGCATGTTGCAAGACGACCGCATCGAGGGACTGGCAACCGAGTTCATGACGAACTGGCTCGATGTCCGCCGATTCGAAGAGCACAACAGTGTCGACCGAGAACGCTTCCCGCAGTTTACCGATGAACTTCGGCAAGCCATGTTCGAAGAGCCGATTCACTTCTTCAAGGACTTGCTGCGGAACGATCGTTCGCTACTTGAACTCACGAATGCCCGCCATACTTTTGTCAATCCGGTCCTGGCGAAACACTATGACATGACGGGTGCCGTGAACTTCGCCGGAGGGGAATGGCAGCGTGTCGATCATGCGGATGTATTCGGTCGCGGCGGAATGCTGGGCATGTCGGTGTTTCTGACGAAGAACTCCCCAGGGCTGCGAACGAGCCCGGTCAAACGCGGCTACTGGGTAGTGCGTCGCTTGCTCGGCGAGATGGTTCCTCCACCACCGCCCAATGTTCCCGAGCTTCCGGAAGACGAGACAAAACTCGGCGAACTTTCGCTGCGAGACGTGTTAGCTCGGCATCGCGATCACGAAAGTTGTGCCGGCTGTCATCAGCGTTTCGATACGATTGGCTTGGCATTTGAAGGGTTCGGCCCAATCGGTGAACGACGCCAGAACGATCTCGGCGGCCGTCCCGTCGAAACTGCGGCGGAATTCCCAGGAGGATTCCAAGGCACCGGGCTCGACGGCGTTCGCAGTTACATCGCCGAACATCGCCAAGCCGATCTCATCGACAACTTCTGCCGCAAACTCCTGGCTTACGGCTTAGGACGACAACTTTTACTGACCGATGAGCCGTTAATCTCGGACATGAAACAACGTCTTCAGTCGAACGAATATCGTGTTAGCAGCGTGATTGAATCCATCGTCACAAGTCCGCAGTTTCGAACCAAACGCGGCCGGAAATACTTCCTTGAGGGCAACTAAAATGAACCAGCAATCGCATCGACCTGCCGCACTTTCTCGCCGCACCGTCCTCAAAGGAGCCGGAGTCGCCATGGCATTGCCTTGGCTAGAATCCGTACCCGTTTGGGGAGCGACGGAAACATCTCACACCGATGCCAACCCGTTCCCAAAACGGTTTGCGGCCTTATTCATGGCCTGCGGCATCAACGGCGAACATTGGTGGGCCAAAGGTGACGGAACCGAAATGGAGTTGGGCAAAACGCTCACACCATTAGAGCCGTTCAAAGAGAAACTTAACGTAATTTCCGGCCTGTTCAACAAAAACGCAACCGGCGTCGGAATTCACCCGGGACAGACCGGCAACATTCTTTCCGGCGCATCCCTGCAAAAAGGCGCAGAACTTCGCGGCGAAATCAGTGTCGATCAGTTTCTCGCCAATCACATCGGTCACGAAACGGTTCAATCCAGTTTGGTACTCGGTTGCGAACAACCTGTGACGGGTTATCACGAGACCAACTTTTCGATGGCCTACAGTTCGCACATCTCATGGCAAAACGCAACATCGCCGGTTCCAATGGAGGTCTATCCGGCGTTGGCGTTTGATAGTCTTGTCGAAAACCGCGGACTCAAACGCAATCAAAGCGTGCTCGATCGCATCCAAGAGCAGGCACGCAGCCTAAGTAACCGCGCCAGCTTTGCCGACCGCGCGAAACTTGATGAATACCTAACGAGCGTGCGTGAAGTCGAAAAACGGATCGAGCGTTTGCGAAGTCATCAAAACAAAGCCGTCGAGCGTTCCAAGCAGTCCGGCCAACCACTTGTCACGATGAAACGCCCCGACAACGGCCTGCCTGAAGATATCCGCGAACACATGAAGCTCATGTGCGACATCATCGCGATGGCCTTCCAGACTGATAAAACTCGGGTCGCGACGTTACTGATGTGTCGCGACATCTCTGGACTGTTTTATCCGTTCCTCAATGTTCGCAAGGCTCACCACTCGGGATCACACGACGACCGATCCGACGATTGGGAGAAAGTGTCTCGCTATTACTGTAGCCAAGTTGCGTATCTCGCCCAGCGGTTAGAATCGATGCCGGAAGGTGACGGCACCGTACTCGATCATTCGTGTTTGCTGTTCTTGAACAATATGTGGTCGGGCAGCCGTCACGACTCTAGTAAAGTTCCACTATTCACAGTCGGTGGACTAGGCGGCACCCTGCAAACCGGTCGCGTGCTCGACTATCACGATCAGGGAGACGACAACCGAAAGCTCTGTAGTTTGTATCTCAGTCTGATGAATCGCATGGGAGTTTCCACCCAACAATTCGGCGACGCTGAAAGTCCACTCGCAGGCCTGTAACAGCGGCCAGGCACTCGCCTGCGGAAAACGTAAACAACAGACTTCTAAAGGCGAAGGGTCTTGCCTTGAGAACGTCAGAAACCGCAGGCTTTCTCATGCCGCTGTGGATGGAGAAGACTGACAAACGGTCTAGTCGCTTGATCTTTGGTATTCGACTGAGATTTCTACCATCGTCGTCCTAAGAATCCTTGCATGCTCAACGACTTTGAGAGCCTCAGTTTCCCGGAATTTCTGTTAGTTTTGACGTTCGCTAATATCGCGATGTACCTGGGATCATGGTTGATCGTTCATCTCGTGCAATCGTATTCCAGCCATACATTGAACGTGAAGAAGGCTCACGTCTCACACGCCGACTATCTGTTATCGATACTCATCGTCGCGATTAACATAGCGGTGGGAACTCCAGGATGGTGGCTTTGGAAAGCCGGCGTGATACAACTTGTCGCGAAGGACCTTTTGTCGACGATCTTTGATCTCTTTCTAATTTTTCTTTACTTTGACTTTTCGATGTATGTCTTGCATCGGCTGATGCATGTCAATTGGCTGTACCGCAGATTTCATAGTCGGCACCATCAACATGTCGATGTCAACGGCATCAGTTTGTACCTAATGAGCCCTTTCGAAGCGCTCGGGTTTGCAGTCAGCCTCATCTTCTTTCTGACCATTCGCCCGTTCAGCTTCCACGCTTTGATGATCTTCCTTTTCATCAATTGGCTGTATGGAACTATGGGACACTCAGGCGTGACGATTCGAAATCGCTTGCTCTCTTGGCTAGTCGGTGACACGGAGTTTCACCACGCTCACCACTCGAAACTTGGCGGGAACTATGGTTTCTACACCGGAATGTGGGACTACATTTTTCGCACTCGTGCATGAATCGACAGTCATTGCAAGTCGGATTCCGCCAAGCACAGAGAACAACACGAGCCAGAGACTAGAGCAGTTTCCTTCGTATCGTAGCGACCTCTGCCTCTTAGAAGCCGGAAAACACAGGCTTTTCCGGCTTTCCTTGGGACATAAGAAACCGTAACCCAATTTAGTTGTCGGCCCCTACCCAGGTTCGAACATTTCGTTCGTTTGACTGAAGCTCCTTGAGCCGACGTTCTTTGTATTCGTGGGAGATTTGTCGTGCCTTGGCTCGGTCCGATTTGTCGTAGTCCCAGAATTCCTGAACGACCTTTTCACAAGCCGGGTAGTGCGAACCATCGTCACCCACGCGAGCACGTAGCTTCGTCAATCGAGTCTTTAGTTCATTGACCAACGCGGATTGCGACGGGTCATCATAGAGATTTCGGGTCTCGTGAGGATCATTGACTAGATCATAAAGTTCCCAACCGGGCGGTGTCCGATAGCCGCCATCGTAATTGCAGCCGTAATAATAGATAAGTTTATGCGTCTTCGTACGAATCCCGAGATGGGCAGGGTTGTCGTGGTGAGCCATATGCATCCAATAGCGATAGTACGCTTCTTTCTTCCAGTCATTTGGCTCCTGACCAGTTTCTAACAACGCTTTGAAGGAACGACCTTGCACGGAATCTGGAATTTCGGCCCCTGCAAACTCAAGCATCGTCGGGGCATAGTCAACGTTCTCGACAATAGCGTCTAGTTTCAAACCAGCCCGGATCGCTTTAGGGTATCGAACGAGAAACGGCATCCGCTGCGACTCTTCATACATCCAGCGTTTATCTTGATAGTCGTGCTCACCAAGCATAAAGCCTTGGTCGCCGGTGTAGATAATCAAAGTGTTATCGAGCTGTCCCGTCGATTCCAGATGAGCGAACAGTCGGCCGAGGTTGTCATCAATCCCCTTCACACAACGCAAAAGCTTTCGCAAATATGCATTGTAAGCGAGTCGTTGATTCTCCTTGTCTGAGTAGTCTTTCGGATCGTAGTCCTTCGGAAATTCGGCAGGGTACATCTCCGGAAGATCGCGAAGATAGGACCGACGCGGATTGCGAGAGCCAATCGATGTTCCAATATGGGGATTCAGTTCGCCGTCGTCGCCACGCGTCGCGATCGATCCAAATTTGTCACCACGATCCCACAGTGATGATGGGGCTGGAATGTCGACATCTGCAAGGTAAGACTCATAACGTGGAGCATTGTCGAAATAGTCGTGTGGCGCTTTATAGTGATGCATTAGAAAGAATGGCTTCTCTTGGTCCCATCCATCTTCTAACCATTTGAGTGTCAGGTCTGTGATTGCATCAGTCACATGCATTCCATCAAACTTGATGACATTCTTCCCCCACGGTTTGTTGCCGCGAACGCGAAACTCCGGGTTGTGATACTGACCTTGACCTGGCAAGACACAATAATAGTCAAAGTCGGCTGGCTCGACTTTCAGATGCCATTTGCCGATCATCGCGGTTTCGTATCCCGCTTTCTTCATCTGAATGGCGAGCATCTGTTTTCCGGGAGCTACGGATCCGCTGAGATCGAATGAACCGTTCACATGGTTATACTGTCCGGTCAGGACACAAGCGCGAGACGGTGAGCAAATCGAGTTTGTGCAGAACGCATTCGTCAGCAATGCGCCTTCACGGGCAAGGCGATCGATATTCGGCGTTGGCGCGATTTCCGCCAGACGCCCTCCATATGCGGAGATCGCATGGGCGGCGTGATCGTCCGACATGATATATAGAACGTTTGGCCTCGACTGAGCCAAACAATCAGCCGTGCAGGGCAGTGAAACCACCACCGCAAGAATCGCGACGTAAGTTCGCATCTGTTTCATAACGAGCGCCTTGGAATTGAACAATGAAGTTCACCAGTCTTACAGACCGACAGACTCTTACATACCAGCAGACAATGCTTCCAGGTGTCTGCAGAAGTGGTCCGCTAATACGTCTTTGTAAGTGTCGGGATGGGCTTTCACAACGGACTTGACGGCAGGCCCGAGTTCGGGATCAGTCAATGTGGAGCCGAAAGTACAATGGAGTATCTGACGGCCTGGCTCCGTAAATCCGACACCTTGCGGAACGTCGGCCCAACGCTCGAGATATAGTTTCTCAAGCTGCGATGAGTCTAAGTCATCATTAAAGTCGACCGCATCGTTGGTCGCTGAGACATGGTAGGTCGCTTTGTCAACGTCGTATCGCTCGCGGGCAAACTTAACGATCCGACGAAACAACGCTTCATCGTGACGCGCGACGACACGCAAAGCTTCGAGGTAACTTGTCCCTGCCGTCTTGACATGGAAACGCCCCTGAGTTGCCCGGGCGAGCGCGGCATACATCGAAATTTTATCGGAACCAGAGTGCAGACTAAGCTTGTATGGCCCTAACAGTTCCGCTATTGCGGCGTGATCGAAGAGTGATTTTTCAAGCTCCGTCAGATCGCCTTTATAGTCGACCCCTTTTTCCAACTCGCCGACGAATCGCGGTGCCAAACTCACGAGTTTCATGCCGTTCTTGAGGCATTGATCCGCGATGATGTAGTGTTCGGCTAGCGTTGTCGGTTGATCGGTTTCATCGACGGAAAGTTCGATTTCATAGTCGGCAGCTTTAGTCTCATGAACCTGACGAATATAGTCGCCAAGTTTCAAAGCTCTTTGGATGGCCCGTCCATACTTGACCGCAGCTCGCATACACGCTTCTTCGGGCAGTTCGATGTTCGAACCGGTCGGCAGTTTCACCGATTTCCCGACATAAGAGTCATACCACGCAGCGGAGTCGCGGTTCGCCTCGAATTTGTCACGCAGGTCCGATTCTGTATAGTCGTCGGCATGTTGATCGACATCATCCGATGGATCAATCGTAAAAAATGTGAACCCAACTTCCGCAGTCAGATCGACATCGTCTGGCGTCTTGAGATGGTCTGCGTCTGCACCGATTTTCCCCTCCCAACCGGCCAGTTTCGCTCCGTTCAACGCATCGTCCATGACTTCTCGGGCTGTGCGCTGCGTGCGAGTCATTTCGCGAATGGACTGTTGTGGAAGGATCGGTACGATCCCGTTTCCGGACCGCTTCATCGCTTCCACATGCCCAGGGGTCGCCAAGCCAATCCGGTCTCCGAACCCAAAACTCGGAGCCAGACCTAGAGTCACGCATTGCTGCTGATTCGTCACAGTATTTCTTCCTTTACAATCCGCGGTTTTGGCATGGGGTTCTGTCGGCCGCAATGAGAGAGCGGTAACAGTCGTATCGCAGAGTTCCCGTGGAGGGGCCGCTTCCTTCCACGTTCGCAACACAAGAGGGCAACCTTCGCGATACCGACATCTTCCAGATTTGTCACCGACATACAATAGCAGGACTTTACATTTGCATGTCAATTATTAACATCAATCTATGTCACACCGAGATTCCATGCGAGCGCTTCCGGAGTTTGTTTCCAAGCAGGTTACCGACGCACGACGCTTCTTTTTGAATCTCAATCCAAGTCTGGATTCGCCTTTGGAAGTCGTCTGCGGTGGTGTCGAAAAAACGCGGCCCGAGTACATTGTTGACCGTGACGATTTTCCCTATGTGGCGGTTGAATTTGTGACGGAGGGGGAAGGGACGCTGAGACTCGGCGGGCTCGATTACCCGTTGAAACCCGGTTCCGTTTTCGCTTATGGGCCGAACACGCCTCATACGATCCGCAGTCATGCCGAGCATGTCATGAGGAAATATTACGTCGACATTGTTGGCAAATTGGCTCCGAAATTCCTCGGCGAAACTGGCCTGACTTCTGCATCGAACGGTTATTGTGCCCTGACGGTCGGGCGGGCTCACGAGTTGGTCGAAGTCTTCGAATTATTGCTCCGCAATGGCCACAATGGCGGGCCGTTGGTCCGACCGGTTTGTCGCTCGATTATCCAGCTCCTATTCCTGAAGATTCAAGAATTGCGATTCACGCAGGAACAGTCGATGCCCCAGGCCTATTTTACCTACGAAAGAGTTCGAAAGTGGATCGACGAGAACTTCTTGCGACTGCAGTCCGCTCGCGACATTGCCAAGGAGTGTGAATTGACCCCCGTCCATCTTTCGCGGTTATTCAAACGGTTTTCCGACCAAGGGGCATATCAATATTTGCTGCGTCGAAAGATGAACTACGCGGCCGGCCTTCTGATGAATGAAGGTTTGATGGTCAAAGAAGTTGCGGAAAAAATGAACTTTGGTGACGCCTTCCGTTTTTCGCGGGCATTCAAACGCGTTTATGGTGTGCCTCCGACTTTGCTCACCCGTGCCAGTAGCTAATGAGTCACACGCAAGTATCGCGGGCAGACGACAGGCACCTGCGGTCAACATGTCCTTGCAGATGCCATGTGTCTGGCCGACTTTCATTTTGCCATACCAATGGATGCCGGCACTGCCCGAAGTTGTTCGACACGCTTGGCATACTCCGGTGGCACTTTGTCGACGACAACTTCACGAGGAAGTTCGCGGGCATCGAGAATGCGGTTCGATCCAGTCGTCACACGCCAGTCGCCATCGAAGATGCTGACCTGATTACGAATTCCGCCGGTGACCCACGGACGCGTTGGAGCCTGGCCGCCATAAAGACGACTTCGAAACGACATCCCATCTAGCGGCACATTGCCGGGAATTTTGACTCCTGCGAGTTCACAAATCGTTGGAAAGAGGTCTGTCATGTCGACGAGATTGTCCGCCACCTGAGCAGCGGCAATTTGGCCGGAGTGTTTGACGATCAACGGGATATGAGTTCCAGCATCGTTGAGATCGAACTTGCCTCCTTTGACGACACCGGCATTCGTCTTCCGTGGAGTCTTCGAGTCGGTTCCGTTGTCTCCCATGAAAATGACTACGGTGTTCTCGGCAATCCCGAGTTCGTCGATCTCGTCTAAAATTTGACCGCACAGTTTGTCCATGTAGGCAATCATATTCGAAAGCGAGGCCGGTTTCCCGGCGGCTTTATCGTTCGGCGTTTGTAGTATTGGCCAATGCGGTAGCAACATGTTGTGGTGGATATAAAACGGACGCTTTGCTTCAACGGCCGATCGCATTTGATGAATGACATAATCCGCTAGAACATCCGGGCCGTAGCGTTCGGAGATGTCGGCACGAACTTTCCCATCGTGGTTGAACGTAGGATTCCAATACCGCGTTGTTTTGGCACCGTCGCGCCAAATCTGCCACACACACCAAGAATCGAAGCCGGCATCCCGGCAGTGCTCAGGATGAAACTCCAAGGCACCAAGTTGCCACTTGCCTGTGACCGAAGTCTGATAGCCAGCTTTCCGTAACAACTGCGGGTACGTTTGCCATCGATTCCGAAAATCGACAGCCTCCTTCGTGCCTTGATGCACAGGCAACACGTTGAAGTACTTGTGGCGTGAGACATAGTTGCCGGTGTAGAGACTCATCCGCGATGGTGTGCAAACCGGACTTGTATATGCCCGACTGAATCGCATTCCTTGGGAAGCAAGACGATCGAGATTGGGCGTTTTGAATTCACGACCGCCATAACAACCGAGGGCCTCATACCCCAGATCGTCTGCCAGGATGAGCAATATGTTTGGACGTTCCAATTCGGCGGCGTGCAGCGGAACAGTGCTCAGAAACCAAGTCGTGATGAGTCCATAAAGCCAAGCTGTATGAGGGTTAGAAAAATGTCGCCGCATGAAAGACTCGTTTTGGAGTGGGATGGAATTGATATGAACCTTCAAAATCGGTCACTTTCTGATGAACCGTAGGATTTCTCGAGCAACTTGGTCGTCCATTTCGCCCATGCGACTGGCGACCGTCCCGTGGTTGCGGTTGGGGACTTCGATAAATCGAATCGACTTGTGTCCGGCGGCTTTCATGGCAGCCACGAAGTAACGATTCTCTTCACTGCGAGCGGGCAGGTCGTTGTCTCCGGCGAAGCAGAGGAACGGTGCGGTGTCAGCAGTTGCGTAAAAGGCCGGGGCGGCTTCGTCGATGAACGGCTGATTCCGAGAAATCCCACGTTCGCCACGCACAGTGGAATGTGTGATCATCTGACCGGCCACAGGGAAATACCCCGCGATGTCGGTGCGTTTGAGTCCGTGTTCAGCGAGCAGGTCTGGGTGCATGCCAATCATAGACGTCAAATAACCGCCAGCGGAATGCCCGGAGACATAGACCGATTCGGCAGAGCCGCCGTGATCTTCAACCGTTTTCCGTACGAACGCGACCGCGGCCGCGGCGTCTTGTGTGTAAGCGGGATACTTGACCTTCGGAGACAATCGGTAATTCACCGATGCCACCGCAACACCCTCGGACGCGAAACGTTCGCAGACCGTCACCGCGATATCATCTGCTTTGTGCCCGTTCTGCAGGCCGCCTCCATGAAACCAGATGAGCGTGGGAAAGTCTTTCACACCAACCGGCAAATACCAATCGAGTTTGCAACGTTCCCGTTCATAGTCACTGAGATCATCCCCCGACTTGTAAGGCTGATCGCGAATGACTTGGACTTCGCGAGCAGGTTGCTCACAGAATGCAACGGCATTTGAGCACGCCACGAATGCGGCAACAACCTGCAAGAGATGGCTTGGTTTCCACATGACTCAGAATTCCTGATTGAATGCTTTTGGGTGACTCATCATATCCCGGCGTTAGCTCGAAACCAGACATCCTGAGCCAACTCGAAAAAATGAACCGTACAGTGGAATCTTTCTGTTCGCTAGCAGCCGCCCTTCATGACGGTGAAACGCATTGCATGGTTGAATCCCGGCGTACACAAGCAGGTTCGCCATAGGGTTCGCCGAGGTGGACCAGAACACGACGAGTTGTCTCAGGGAGTCTCCGTGAACAGCAGAAGTAACGGTTTGTTGTCGACCTCGACTGAAACGTGACCATCTGATGTGGGCAACGTCAATTGCTTTCCGTCAATACGGATACGCTGCACGGCATTTGCGTTGCCGACCGAGAGCAACGCGTTCACGGAATCGGTATCGTTCCAGACGACATACAACGATTTGCCGCGATCGTTGCGGAACAGAAACACCTGCGTGCCGTCGGTACGCTGATCTTCGCTGACAAACTGCTTGTCCAACATGGCGTTGATCATGTGGTAGTGAGTGACGGCATCGAGCCGCGGATTGTAGTTGTTGAACTTGCAGTCGAACACACAATGCGAGTTCCCGAACTGCCCACGCGAGGTACCTTTAGGATCGGGATATTGAATCGTAAACCAACTGACGGTCTTTCCGCCTTCGGCGAAGAACACAGTGCATTTCTTGACCAACTCAATCGCCACCGACAGTCGCGATTGACCCGCACTGTTAAGCCCGAGTTCAGTCGAGTGAATCGGTTTAACGGCGTCGTATTTTTCCATCAGTTTGCGATACTCTTGCATCGTGCGACGGACGGTCATGTAGTGTTCGTAGACGTGGAAGTCATAGGAGTCGAGATAATTCTGGTAGCCCGCTTGGAAGTATTCCTCGTTCGGCTCTACCGACGTCCCGACGACTTCAATCTTGGGATCGAAAGCCTTTACCGCTTCGTAATTTGCTTTGTAGGCTCGAACATTATCAAGCACGACTTGCCCGGTTCCATGCGGTTCGTTGCCTTGGGCGATCATCAGAAGTCCGCGGTCGGCGTAGGCTTCTAGAAAGTTCGTCATGCCTTGGCGGAGTGACTCTTCGCTCACGGTTTTGAAGCCGTTGCGTTCGACATCACTGGCCGGTGTTCCGGTAATCCATTTTGCGCCCAGCTTCTTGCAAATCTCGATGCCGGGCGCGTGTGGCTTATAGGGCGGCTTGGGCGACCAACCACCCCAAATGCCGATTTGCCGAAGTCCCAGACGATCGGCGAGATAGAAATAATCGGGGATGCGGCTGTCCCAATTGCGTATCGTGAACGGAATCTTCTCGGGTGCAAATTGCTTCGATTCCGCAATGGGCAACCGAGCAAACCCCGAGAGTTCGGTGGCCTCCGAACCAAAACTTTGCGGCACCGCCACATGAAGCTCATAAAACTGACCGATGTTCAACCGATCGGTCGGCACATCGAGCGTTCCGACAAACTGCGACGACGAACCCGATGATGCGGGAGCAAGTGAGACTGCCAAATCACTCAGCACGACCTCGCCCCGATAGTCTTTCACGACACACCGTGCGACGCGATCATCCGGCGAAAGCGCTCGAGACGTGTTCACAGTCAACTGAAACTGCACTGGGTCTTCGGGCAGAAACAGGTTCCCCGTGGCCTGGGAAGCGATGCGGATGTCTTGGACGATTGGTTCGGGCGGCTGAACTTCGAGCCGTCGAATCGAAAGATCGTCAATACGGTACTCGCCATAAGTTTTCTGAAAGTCGACATGCAGCCGAGCAGTCGCGGCAGCGGGCGGGAGTTCGACGATTTTGGCCACGTCTTGCCAATCGGACTTGCCGCCTCGCGTGGCGATCGGCAAACGTGCGATAACGTCGCCGCCTGCGTTCAGAACCGCCAACGTCACGCTAGCATGATAGGAATCGTCCGGTGAATGCAGATCGGCTTGGTCTCGATAGTTGACCTGCCAATGACCACGCTGCACAGGAATGCTCGGGCCGGTCGCGGCGGTCGCATTGCGAATTCCGTCGAGCGTGCGGCTGAGTTGTAGCACACTATTGTCGTCTTCCATTGCGGTTTGTACATCGCCCTCGATTTGCCAACGCTGAGTTGCATCTTTGGTTTCGAACGACTCGGTCCAAGCCGTACTAGCAACATCGGCTTCGACAATCGCTTCCACATGCAAGTCGGTCAATTCGAGTTTCATCGACTTGCTCGCAGACGAACGGGTATTGAGCATCAATTCGAGGAAGCTTAACGCACCGTGCCATTGGCCGTCATTCGCGCCGGCCCAGTGTTCGCCGCCGGCAATCTTGAGTGGATCCAGCTCGATGGTCTGCCACTTGCCGTCGGTGTTGAGTTTCAAGCCGCCTCGTTGATGACACTGGCCCGTTTCGTCGACAAACCGCACAGAGAACTCCGTCACATCGGTCGTGCGAACACGAAAGCGAACCATTTGCGTGCGTCGAACGCCATCGACACCAAGCTTCCGTCGCAACCCGACATAACGCCCCCCTGCGGAAAAGTCCGCGGTGAGCGCTAACCCCGATTGGCCCGTGTCAGTAATGGGTTCCAGTCCGCCGCGAGCACCTTGGAATTCGTTGCCATTGTTGTAGCCCCAGCTGCCGGTGTGGTCATCGCCATAGTCATCCAGCCGCATTAAGGTTTGAATTTCCGTCTTCGGCGGTGTCGGCGTCATGCGAATATTCCTGAGCGAAATACTTCCCTCACGCAACACATCTTTGCCAGCCAGAAAGACAATCAGCTTCAGCGGCTGATGCCAAGTGCCATCGTTGGCCCCACTCCATTTCTCGTATCGCGTGACGATATCCATCGGCGTACCCGCTTCCAACGCCGCGAAGTATCGAGCGACGGGAAACGAATAGGATTGCCAACCGCCTTTGTCGCTGAGTCGGATATCGAGTTGATGACATTGCCCGGTGCCGTCGATCAGGCGTGTAGTGACCTTCGATACACCGGCGGGAACTTTGATTTCAAAGTCCACCATGTCGACGGAAATTTCGGGCAGCTTCTTCGCCGCTTGCACATAAGCGCCGCCGTTCGAAAAGTCTCCATGCAACCGTAGCGTGGGTTGGTCAGCTTCGGTGACTAGTTCCAACTTTCCGACGGCTCCCGGGAACTCTTTGCCGTTGTCGAAGGTCCAACCGCCTTGTGGTTTCGATGCATCGATCAACGACCGCGTTTCCTGGCTCATCGCGAATGACGAACCCAGAACGCCGGCGAAAATGCACCAACCTAGCAAAGCGACATCGAATCGTGTGATAGATAACATATGTTTGGTTCATTCCAGTGAAGTTGAGACGAGGCCTAGCATACCGCAATCGCTTGTG
Organism: Thalassoroseus sp.; assembly: GCF_984380535.1. NCBI lineage: Bacteria > Pseudomonadati > Planctomycetota > Planctomycetia > Planctomycetales > Planctomycetaceae > Thalassoroseus > Thalassoroseus sp. The sequence goes on along the minus strand of NZ_CFHRBF010000020.1, from coordinate 74,761 downwards.
ATCGGGCAATTGGCCACAAGTTGGGTCGAGTCGCGTATCGGTGCCGGCCATAGTGAAACTGTGGAGATCGAATGAGAGCTTCGGTGTTTATTGCAACCAGTCTCGATGGTTTCATTGCCCGACGTGACGGCGGTATCGATTGGCTAGACAACCCCGAGACGGAGGGCAGTTCGGAAGATCATGGATACCACGACTTCATCGCATCGATTGATACGATTGTGATGGGCCGAAATTCCTATGAGAAAGTGCGGTCGTTTGGGATTCCCTGGCCGTACGAGAAACCGGTGGTGGTCCTGACCAGCCGACCGCTGACAATTCCTGACGAGCTGGCCTCACGCGTGTCACAACTGTCCGGATCTGTGGAGGACGTCGTCAATGCACTTGAATCACGCGGCGCGAAGCATCTATATGTTGACGGCGGAGTGACGGTGCAAAGCTTCCTGAAAGCCGGTTTGATTCAGCGGCTGATCATCACCACGATTCCCGTGTTGCTTGGTGATGGCATTCGGTTGTTTGGTTCACTCGACCGTGACGTTCGTCTAAGGCACGTTGTCACAAAGACCTTCAGGGGCGGATTGGTGCAGACCGAATACGAAGTTTTGCCAGCGCAAGCGTGACCGCGAGGATGCGTTATTCCGCTGTCGCGTTCCATGACCGAGGAAGAAACTCGGGGCGGCCGGTCATTGTCGCCCACACGCTTCCATGCGACACCTCTGCAGGTGCTCACTTTGTTGAAATGCGTTCCGTTTGCAGCGGGCCGATGTATTTCGTGGCGACCACGACATCGTCGAACCACACTCGGTTGGCGTGACCGCGTGTGCCTTGTGTGATGTAGAGGTACAACCACAAAAAGTTGACGTTCAAGTCTTTGACCGTTCGAAACCGAAAGCCTTCAAACGGATCGCCACCCGCCGCGGTTTCAAAGTACTCTCGCTTGTTTGTGTCGGGATTCCAGCGGACTCCGCCGCCTTCTCGACCGGGCAGGAATTTGTCGAATGTCCAGAGGCCACGAGGAAAGCCTTTGCCGAGGTGACTGACTTCGCGTCCGTCGATCCACAACGCGAGTTCGCCGTCGGTGTCACCGACGTGGTTCATCTGGACCATGACTTCGATGCATGTCCACTCGCCACGCCGCACTTTCAGCGATTCGTTATGGATGAACGAATTGCCCCACGTTTGGCCCCGTGGCGGACTGCCCTGCATTTCGCACCAATACGTGTAGTAGTCCCATTGCCATTTTTTGCCGAACGGTTCGATGCCGACCCAGAATGATTTGTCGCCCCGAGTCGGCTGCCCCGCACGAACGGACGGCCAACGCGTCGCCGGGTTGTTGCCACCGACGCAGGTGCCGAAATGATGCACGGGTTCGCAGTCGTCGGCGAACTTCACGTACATTCGCGTGTAGAGTTTGTCGTAACCGTCGCCCAATCGGCGATACAGATCGGCCCCGGTTCCCTTCTCGGCTAACTGCGAGATCAGCAGAGATTGCTTCCCGCCGCTGCCAGGGGGAACGTCGGCCGTTAGTGACATCACGTCGCTGTCGCGGACCGTGTCCCATCGCTTGCCAATCGTCTCGATGTCGGCTGCTTCGAACGTTTCGACAAACACCACAGCCGCGTCGTCAGCAATCCCACGATCGTGTGGGTAACGACTGGCAATTCCCGATTTGTTCGACGAAGGCTGTGCCGACAAATCGGCTGGATAAAAGACCATCGCAAGCAGAACGCACGCTGCGAAGTTTTTCATGGTCAGGTCCTTGTGTCTATGACCCCGCGATACAGAACAAGTGCTTTTCGCCACGAATGAAGAGTTCGTTATCGACCGGAGCAGGCGTAGCATCGACGGTTTCTCCCATCGAATTCGTCGCAACGATTTCCAATTTTGGAGAGTCCTTGATCACTACGATCGTGCCGCTGCGATCGGTCAAATACACATGCCCGCCCGCTGCGATTGGCGAGGCGTAAATGCTGTTCAAACCGGGAATGCGAGTCGCGCCGTAATGGGGTTTGCCGGTCGCTGCGTCGATACAGGTGAGAATCCCTGATTTGCCTTTGTGAAAGTAAAGTCGTCCTGACGACAACAACGGCGATGCGATGTCGGGCGTGTCGCGATCGAGTGTCCAAAGGACGTTGTCGGTGTCTTCAATGTCGCCGCTGCCGGTCGGTCGAAACGCGCCCAAGAACGATCCGCGAAAACCGCTCGTCACGTACACCACGCCCTTCGCAGAGACAGCCGATGCCGCGGGCCGTTCGGTTTGTCCGCCACAACTCCACAGTTCTTCGCCGGTTTCCAAGTCGTATGCGCGGGCCATCGTTTGGCCGTTCATGATGATTTGCTGTTTGCCGTCGACCGGAACAATCAAGGGAGTTGCCCAGCAGGTGGGTTCGTCGCGATTGGTCTTCCAGATCGTTTCGCCGGTGCGTTTGTCGAGCGCGAAGATCGCGGATTGGCCTTCGTGATCCCAAGGCACGATGATCTTCTCGCCGGCGATTGTGGGAGAACTTCCTTCGCCGAAACTATTGCGGGTTTCCATGCGACCTAGGTCTTCCCGCTTCCACACGAATTTGCCCTCCATCGTGTAACAGAACAGACCACGCGACCCGAAGTGAGCGTATACGTGTTCGCCGTCAGTGCAGGGCGAGGCGGAGGCAAAGTTGTTCGTCGAATGCGTCGCCTGATGCGGCTTGGCTTCCGTGGCGACTTGTTCCCAAAGTTTCTCACCCGTAGCGCGATCGAAACAGAACACCATGAATCTCAATTTCTGTAGTTCAGCACCACCACCGCCAAAACGCCGTTGACGATTCCGCGACGTTGCCGACCGTTGAGATTGTTCAGCGTCTTCAGCCGGCACACCGGACACCACGAAGACTTTGTCTTCCCAGACAACCGGCGAACCCGAACCTTGACCGGGAATGGGAACCTTCCATTTTACGTTCTTGGTGTCACTGAACTCGGTCGGCGGCGTGGCGTTCAACGCAACTCCGTTGCCATTGTCACCCCGCCAATGTGGCCAGTTGTCGGCCATCGCGTGTGATGCGGCAACGAGAAGAAGCGATACGCCTGAGAAAAGTGCAGTGCGATGCATCGAGTCACAATCCTTGAAGTCGAACAAAAAAGAAAAACGCTCGGCTATTTCCACCGATTAACCCCGGTCAGCCGCAATCGGGTTGTCAAAAACGCGGAGAACGCAAAGTTCCACCGGCTTGAAAGTCTATAGATTTTCCCTACACTCAACAGAATGAATCGCAATCAATCCGATATTGCCTACGAGTTTCTCCGCAATAAGTTGATTCGTCGTGAGTTGCCATCGGGAACGCGAGTTCGCTACGGACCGCTCGGCGACCAGATCGGCATGAGTGCCACTCCCGTTCGTGAAGCAATCGGCCGTTTGGCGAGTGAAGGGCTTGTTGATTTGATTCCGCAAGCCGGTGCCGTCGTCAAGCGATTGTCGCGAACGGATACGATTGAAGTTTTCGAGATGCGTGAGGCGATCGAACCGTATGCGGCTGCGAAGGCGGCACAACTGATTGGTCTCCATCAATTGAAGTTGCTGCAAAAGTCGCTGGACCGAATTTCCGTCTTGCTGGATGAATCATCGCCGACGCCGCTTGATGACCGACAAGCTCGGGAATTCGATGAAGCGGACCTCGAATTTCACTTGACCATCTTGCGGGCCACCGAAAATAACCGCATGCTGAAAATCGTCAGCGACTACCACGTACTGACGGCGATCATTGGTATCCAACGTCACGCGTATTCGTGTGATGTGATCCAGACAACGATCGAAGACCATACAGCCATTTTCCATGCGTTACAGTCACGCGATAGCCACGCCGCACAGGACGCGATGCTAACCCACATTCGCAACAGTCGTCAACTAACGCTATCCGGAATGAGCGAGGCGTAAGTCGTCCTATGTCGAGTTTGTGTCGCAGCATCTTGATCGTTGTTCTCGTGGGAGTGACCACGCCCCAAAACGTATCCGCGGACACTGCGAAAAAACCGAACGTTGTGTTGATTCTGGCGGATGATTTGGCCTGGGCCGATTTAGAATGTTACGGGCACCCTTGGCATGCGACTCCGCATTTGAACCGGTTGGCAGTGCAGGGGATGAAGTTCACGAACGCATATGCGTCTGCCCCGATTTGCTCGGCGTCTCGCGCGAGTCTACTGACCGGCAAAACAACCGCGCGGCTCGGGTTCGAATTCGTCACTAAGAACGAACCGGGGCGGCAAAAACTCGACGCCGATACCCCGCTGATGGCTCCGCCGTTCACACTGAATTTGCCACTGCGTGAGACGACGATCGCGGAGACCTTGAACGCAGCCGATTACACAACCGCGTTCTTTGGCAAATGGCATTTGAACGCGCATCATGAGCGGTATTTGGGTTGGAGTCCGACGCATGGCCCGAGGCAACAGGATTTTCAATTCGCCGTTGAAGACTTCGGCGGTCACCCGTATTCCTGGGGCAGAAACACACCGAAACCACTCACGCAGGCCGGTCAGTTCCCGAAGGATTCCATGGTCCAAAGCGTTTGCGATTACCTTCGGAAACCACAGGATCAGCCGTACTTCGCGATGGTCTCTCAATTCTATGTTCACACACCGGTCAAATCGCCATGTCGGTGGTTGATCGAAAAGTATGACAATCTCATCCCCGCCAATTCCCCCGCCCGTGACCGTCGCTTGCGTTATGCGGCGTTCGTGGAAACACTCGATCATTATGTCGGGCAGATTTTGAACGCGATTGACGAGTCTGGTGCCGCCGACAACACGCTCATTGTCTTCACAAGCGACAACGGCGGTCATCCGGAGTACACAGCGAACGGTCCGTTCCGTGGATCGAAGTGGAACTTGTACGAGGGGGGGATTCGTGTGCCGCTGCTCGCGTGTTGGCCCAATCACATTCCCAGCGGTTCCACAACCGATCAACCGGCCGTCGGTTACGACCTGCACGCCACATTCGCTGATGTCGCGGGAACGGGTGTAGCCATGAGCGATGGCATCAGCCTGTTGCCAATCCTGACGCAACAGAAAACCCTTCCCGAACGCGCGTTGGTCTGGCATTTCCCGTACTATCATCCGGAACGCGGTTTCGCCAAAGCACCCGACGAGATTGGCGTGGATGACTTTATCACAAGTCGCACGCGACCGTATTCCGCCTTGCGATTCGGGAAGCACAAACTGCTTCAGTTCTACGAAGACAATTCCACCGAGTTATACGATCTGCAAAACGATCCCGCCGAACAGACGAATCTCAGTTCGGCGAACAACCTCAAAGCCAGGCAACTCGCTCAGATGTTGAAACAGAAACTAGCCGAAATGCACGCGAGATTTCCTGAACCGAGCTCGAAAAAAAGTAACTAGCTGCCCCATCCGATTCTTGCCCCTCGATTGAGATGCGCCATGCGAAGACAAAGCCCAACTACGATTACCATTCTGATCGCGATATTCCTGACGTCGAGTGATTTTTCCGTCGCTCAGGATCAGTGGAACCTAAAAGAATTGCACTACAACAACCCCGGTCTCGTGGTTGATCTGGGTGTGGGATTATGGGCATGGCCGTTGCCGTTGGATTACGACAACGATGGCGACATGGACTTGCTGGTGTCTTGCCCGGACAAACCTTCGAATGGCGTTTACTTCTTTGAGAACCCCGGCCAAAAACCGGGCGAGAAAATGCCTGTGTTTCGTCCTGGCGTGCGTGTTGGCAAGACCAGCCACAACATGCAAGTCAGTTACGTCGACGGCCAACCACGAATCCTACGGACCTGCTGGGAATTTCCACGCGACGAGAATACCGGCAAGTTCGATTTCGACAACGGCAAGCGGGTCTATCCCAAAACCAACATTCACGACCACAACGTCCGCGCGAATATGTGGCGATATGTAGACTTCGACGGTGACAACGATCAAGACATCATCGTCGGCGTGGGCGACTGGACCGATTTCGGTTGGGACAACGCCTACGACAATCACGGCCGCTGGCGTAACGGACCGCTACACGGTTACGTCTATCTTGTTCGCAACGACGGTTCCGTTGAGAAACCCAAGTACTCCGAGTCACCCGAGAAACTGACCGCTGCCGGCGGGGAAATCGATGTCTACGGTTGGCCGTCACCCAACTTTGCCGACTTCGACGGCGACGGTGATCTCGATTTGTTGTGTGGCGAGTTCCTTGATGGCTTCACATACTTCGAGAACATTGGCTCACGAACGGAACCCGAATACGCGGCTGGAAGTCGCTTGACAAACGCTGCGGGCGAACCGCTCGTGATGGATCTGCAAATGATCACGCCGACGGCGGTCGATTGGGACGGCGACGGTGATTTCGATTTGATCGTCGGCGACGAGGACGGCCGCGTGGCCTTTGTGGAGAACACCGGTCGACTGCAAAACCGCGAACCGGTGTTTCTCGCCCCGCAGTACTTTCAGCAGGAAGCCGACACGTTGAAGTTCGGCGCGTTGGCAACCCCGTATGCGTATGACTGGGATGGCGACGGCGATGAAGACATCCTTTGTGGTAACACCGCTGGGTACATCGGTCTGTTCGAGAATCTCGGCACCGGAGACAACGGGCTACCAAAGTGGTCCGCACCATCGCTGTTGAATGTCCATAACGAAGCGAACGATGCAAAAGGCCAACCGTTTCGCGTGTTGGCCGGGCCGAACGGTTCCATTCAAGGACCGGCCGAAGCGAAGTGGGGTTACACGACGTTGACAGTCGCCGACTGGGACGGCGATCAAGATCCGGACATCATCTACAACTCGATTCTGTCGCGTGTCGGCATCTTGCGGAACGACGGTGGCAAACTCGTCGACACCGCATTGGCATCTGAGCAGAACGAGGCACCGCCGAAATGGTACTGGTGGAAGACACTCGCCAGCGACACACTAACACAATGGCGGACGACACCCGTCGCGGTCGATTTTGACGAAGACGGTGCAATGGATCTCGTGATGCTCGATCAAGAAGGTTTTCTTACACTTCGCCGGAAGGCTGGTGAAGCCGAACGCATCTTCGTGGATGAGAACAACCAACCGCTGCAACTTAACCCGAAGTCGTGTGGTGGTTCCGGACGCGTGAAGTTGGACGTCGTCGATTGGGATGGTGACGGCCGTCAGGATGTCATTGTGAATTCCGAGAATGCACTGTGGTATCGCAACTGCGAGACACGTGAGGGGAACGTGGTACTGAAACGCATTGGCAATCTTGCGAATCGGAATGTCGCTGGGCACACATCCAGCCCAGCCGCATGTGACTTTGACAAAGATGGCAAGCCGGACTTGCTCGTAGGGGCGGAGAACGGTCGTCTGTACTACGCCGCTCACGACGATTGCAAAACGTTCCCCGCTGAAGAGCTTCAAGCCAAAGCCGCCAAAGACCACGCCGAGCCGAAGTATCCCGGTTTCGTCAGCGAAGAGTTCATCTACACAAAAGCCAGCTTCCCGGAATGTCACGCGTCGACGATCTGCGAAACCAGTCGCGGACTTGTGGCGGCTTGGTTCGGAGGTTCGAAGGAAGGTCGCAAGGACGTCGGCATTTGGACGAGTTACTACGACGGCAACCGCTGGTCTGGCCCGACTCTCGTTGCCGATGGGGTGCAGCACGAAGGACTTCGTTATCCATGCTGGAACCCGGTGTTGTACCAACCGGATGGTGATGCCCCCACGTTGTTGTTCTTCAAAGTCGGCCCGAACCCACGCGAATGGTGGGGCGAGTTTATGGTGAGCTTCGATCGTGGTCGCACCTTCCGTGATCGCCGCCGCTTGCCGGAGGGAATCGACGGTCCCGTTCGCAGCAAACCGATGTTGCTTGCCGACGGCTCGCTTCTGTGTCCATCGTCAACCGAACACGATCACGATTGGCGAATGCACTTTGAGATTCTGACCGACTTAACGCACCCGGAGTTGGGTCAGTCATGGAAACGCTTCGAACCGGAGGAACAGCCGTTCCAAGTCATTCAACCGACGTTGTTGAGTCATTCGTCTGGCAAGATTCAAGCCTTGTTGCGTTCGAAGCATTCCCGGATTTTCCAGGCGTTCTCCAATGATCAGGGTCGTACTTGGACCGAACTTGCCGACGCGGGACTGCCCAACCCGAACAGCGGCATCGAAGCCCTCACGCTGGCAGATGGTCGACATCTCCTGCTATACAATCACACTGGCGGAGAGCGAAAAGATGGCTGGGGTTCACGGGCGATCTTGAACCTTGTCATCAGTGACGACGGCCGCAATTGGCATGAGGTTGCAACTGTTGAGAAAGTCGACAAGGGGGAACTCTCTTACCCCGCGATGATCCAAACCCAGGACGGCAAAGTCCACATGACTTATACCTGGAAACGCCAACGCGTCCGCCATACAGTGATCGATCCGAATTTGATTGAAACCGGCAAACGCATCAGCGAGCAACCGTGACGTTTGCCGAATCGCCTCAACATCCTACGGGTTAAGCGAGATGTCATTGATGCATCGTCGAACTTTCTTGCAACAGACCGTCGGCGGAGCGGTCGCCATGTCGGTTTCCTCGGCAATCGCTGCGGGACCAAACAGGCGGCCGCGAATTCTGCTGCGGTCATCTTGGCAGACGGTCAACATTGGCGACATCGCGCATACTCCGGGCGTATTGCGAATTTTGAGGACGCACCTCCCGGAAGCGAAAGTCACGTTGTGGCCGTCGAACGTCGATAACGGCGTCGACGAGTTATTGATGAAAGAGTTTCCCGATCTCACAATCGCGAAACCCCGCAGCGATGCCTTGAAACACGCTTTCGAGGAATGCGATTTTCTGCTGCATGGCAGCGGTGCGTCGATCGTCGCCGAGCGGGATTTGATTCGCTGGCGAGAGGAAACCGGCAAACCGTACGGCATCTATGGCATCACGTTTCCACGCAAGAAATCTTCTGCCACCTCCGCTCGAACCGAGGATGCCATCGCACGGTCGATCGATGTGCTATCGAATGCCCGGTTCGTTTACTTTCGCGACGCCAAGTCCCTCGAACTCGCGAAATCGCTTGGAGCGAAATCGCCGGTGATGGAATTCGGTCCCGATGGTGCATTCGCCTGTGACCTGCGGGACCCCGAAAAGGCGGACGAGTTCCTACGGGCAAACCAGTTGGAAACAGGGAAGTTTCTGTGCTGCATTCCGCGGTTGCGGTACACGCCGTATTGGACGATCAAGAAAGGGCTTGCCTTCGACCCGGTCAAACACGCTCGCAACGAAGCGATGAAAGAACACGACCACGCACCGCTGCGAGAGGCCATCGTGGAAGTTGTGAAGCAGACCGATCTCAAGGTGCTCATCTGCCCGGAAGATCGCACGCAAATGGCCGTTGGTAAGGATATGCTATACGACAAATTGCCCAAGGACATTCTCGATCGCGTCGTCTGGCGACCCGATTATTGGCTGACGGGTGAGGCCGTCAGTGTGTATGTTCGTAGTGCCGGCTTGTTCGGGAACGAGATGCATTCGCCGATCATGTGCATCGGTCACGGTGTCCCTGCGATCGTCTGTCGATTCGACGAGCAAACCAGCAAGGGATATATGTGGGAAGATATCGGTCTGGGCGATTGGTTGTTCGATCATGACTCCGCCGCCGACCGAGAGCGAATCGTGGACACGGTTCTGAAAATGGCGACCGATCCGCAAACCGCACGAGCGAAAGCGGCCAAAGCGAAAGCATTTGTCGAACGTCGCCAAGCGGAAACGATGAAGACTTTGCGACGGGTTCTGAATACCTAGATCCGTTTACGTTTGACTGCACTGCTGTAAACGAAGCGAACCGAGGCGGTTTAACTACTCGGGAAGTCGAATCAGGAAATCAAAAAGTTGTCCGTAGTGTTTGTCGTCCAATGTAATGTCGAATGGGACGATTTGCAGTCCACGAGCTTCGGTTGAGTTTTTTGCCGTCAGTTTCACTTGGTATTTACGACGACTCTCCGCGGGGACTTCGCCTTCGAGAATGGAGGGCGATGCGGTTACACCGTCGGGTAGCACGAGCTTCACACGGTGTCGTTGCGGCGTGTCGCGAAAATTACGGATGGTGACGGTGACCTCCTGCGAGGACTCTGCAGATAAGTCAACGCGATACGGATACGCAGACACCCAATACGGGTCGAACAGGTATTCGTAATCTTTCTCGGGGAGGAGTGCTCGGTAAGTTGCGGCCATGTCCTTCGACCAAGCGTGGTAGCGTTCGAGAAACTTCCGGGGCTTGGGCATCACGTAGGAGTGGCTGCCCATGACGATGTCGGGTTTGAGATCGAGCAAATACTTGCTGCCGAGAATGTAACCCTCTTCGAAAATGCAGCTATTCCGGCAGACGACAGCTTCGTGCCCGTTTTGGTTTTCGTCCGTGGGACTGCCGAAAAGGTTATCGCCGGTGAAGGCGATGCGTTTGCCGTCGATGTCGAGCCATAGACAGCACCCAAACTCGGTCTGCCCTGGCATCCAATCGACATGAATCGTGTAGCCTTCCCACTCCACGGTTTCCCCGTCACGGAAGGCTTTTTCGATTTTCATGCCATCGAAGCCGTCCCCGTATGCAGACACGAGAGCCGCATAGTCGTACCGACGCGGGTTCTCGCAGCGGTCCACAATGCGGTCGAGCGTCCAAGCTTCGGCTCCGTATTGTTCCTTCATCGTGGGACCGAGCAGAAAGTGATCGCCGTGCATATGGGAAATCCAGAAGGCGTCGATCTGCTTGAGTCCCATGTGCTCGCGCATGCCGACCACGATTTCTTCGAGCACTTGCTTAGGGAACAAGCCGCAATCGAGCACAAGTCCACGACCGTTGTCGGACACGATGATCGCGAAGTTGCGTCCCGGATGCAGGTGGCTGAGCTTGTAAAGGTGCGGTGTCACGCGGTTGATGTGCGGGACGGGCGTGAGCTGCGAGATGGGATCCCGTTTAGCGATGTCTTTGTCGAATACCGGATAGCCACGCACATACTGCGCTCGAAAACTCTGCAGCTTCTTCAGATACGTAGCGAACTGATCGTCGGCATGCCGGACGACTGGGCCTTGCGTTGGCAGTGCGATGTCGATGTCTTCCTTGATCAAACGTTCGACCGAACCGATGAGTGCGTCGACTCCCTTCGCGAAACCATAGTCCCATTCCGAATCAAACCAGTTGGTCATCTTCGCCGAGTTGTGCATGACGCTACCGGTCACCGCAAATTTTTGGCCGCCATGCTTGAATACAAAACTCATTCCACCTGGCGATGTTCCGGGTGTTTCGACACATTGAATTTCATAACCTCGCCATGAGATGGTTTCGTCGGCTTTGAGCACACGCGAAATCGTCACCGGCTTGGCGGGCGGTCGTGCGTAGCTGGCCCCGTAAACGCTGTACTTGTCGCCAAGCGATGGGAACCACTTGCGAAACTCGGTCGGGTTTTCCAGGATTTCCTGCTCCAACTGCGATGCGGCAATTTCGGCGGAACTGGTTTCTGTCGTGGTCAATCCCTGACAGTTTTCGCGATGATGATCGGTGAGCAGAATCCGCTCAATCTGTTTGACACCAATCTCCGGCAAGCGGCCGACGACACTGCCATCACCAAAATTGAACAGAAGAGCGGCTTCGCCTGATCGCAGGACATACACGTTCGCGGTGTCGGTCCACTGATACAAATCCGGGACGTCTTGAACGACAAGCTGCAATGAAGTGTTGATGACTTGCGGCGAGTGTTCGTCGTTCGCGGCAGAGACGCCCCGACTCACAAGGACCGAAACAATCAAGAAGGTGATGTGGGGAATCCTGCAGCGGTTCATGTGGGAGTCCTGCAAATTCGTCGACACTGAATGGGTTGCTATCAGTGTAACGAATCATGATGCAGGATTCTTAACCACATCCATCAACTCGTTGGCACAAGAAAACTCAGGTGATGGGCGGCGTGCCAGCGTTGCATGGTCTGCCATTGCGATCGATCAAGTTTTCCGAAGACCGGATTCAGGGCGATGAGTTCGGTCTCAGGCGATTCCATCATATTCGCCAAGCGTTCAAACTCCGTAAGTTGGGTCTGAAGGTTGAGTTCCTCGTCGGGTTGCAGTTGGGGCGGTGCGGTCGCTTTGACTTTGATCGCCCGACTTCCCAACCGCTTCATGCGTCCCAAGAATACCCAACGCATCACCGGTCGAATCAACTTGGGCAGACCCCAATCCAACCCCTCCATCGCCATCCGCATGGATTTGTTGAGGTGGCTGAGGTTCTGCTCCAGGTTCCACCCGCCGGTTTGTTCATAACCTTGGGAAAGATGCCGCGCATCGGCGATGGCTTCATCCAAATGTTGGAAGACAAGATGACGACGATGCATCAAACACACTCCGATCGCGGCTAAACGGTGTTGTAAGTTAGTCAGTCAATTTCGCAATCAACCGCCACCTTGGAGCTTGAATTCAAACTCATTCCCTTCAGATTCAACGGTTCGCTTAAGTGAGGATGTCTCGTTGTACTCCTGAGGCACCAACTCCGGGTGGCCGCCAGTTGGACGACCATCGTCACCAACTTGCGGCTCTTCATAGGTCGAAATCTTGACGAGATGTTCGCCGACTTTTGCCCCCATGATATCCCGCTTATAACGGAGTTCAAATTTGCCGTTCTCGTCGGTCGTGCCTTCCGAACTTTGACCGCCAGACGTGGGTGAGAATAGAACCCGTGCGTTGGGCAATGGCTTGTCGTCCAGCAATACCACACCCGTCACCGGGCCGGTTTCGGGTTGGTCATCGGGAGCACTGGAGCAACCGACCAAACCCATCACAACTAACGAACATAAGCTGAGCAGGTTTCGAAACATCTTCGAGAATCTCCTTCGACAAAATAGGAATAACGATGCGGGATAAAAACGCGAATGGCGTGAAATCCGAGATCCCACGCCATCGCAAGTATTGGACTCTGAAGTGACCGTTACCTAATACTCGCCGATGACATTCCCGTCGCCTCGACCGATGAGATTTTCATAGGTGCTGTTGACGGCACTATCGGCATTGTGGTCAATGTTTTCACTGATGAATTTGACGGCACCATCTGCCAGAAGGAAGTGTGCTCCGCCAGGGTGATTGCTACTGAAACCACGATCGCACTCGTTGCACGTGTCGTTGAGCCCCCACCGACCGGAGCCCATCACATAAACTTGCCCTTGGTTATTATGATTGCCTGTATCGCCATTGGTTCCGAAGACCACACCGGCTTGTAGGCGAACACCACCTAATTGCCAAGCACGCTCGCCGATGGCAAAGGTATTGCTCAGTCCGTCGGTGAAGTCGCGTGTTGCCATCGCGGTTTGCACACCGGAGGGGTTGTTTGCAGGCCCCAAACGTGGGACTCGGCCCATAAAGCCGTTCCAGTTATCGCGATCGAGATCGTAGGTGTCATTGGAACCGACATAATTCGACAACGCGACTGGCACGCAACTCGATCCTGTGCAGTCTGCACCTCCACCACCGGTGGAAGGAATCTTTTGATCGTCATTGAGATCAGGCCCGGTATCGGACGGGCAACGGAAACCGGGAATCGGAGTTTGCATCACTGCCAACATCGTGGCATTCGAAGCGGAAGCTGGCATCGTCTGAGCACCCACGAGAATCCCTTCGTGAGTATTCCCCAGTTCGAGGAATGGCAGGATCAGCGATCCCCATCCCCATTGCCCGCATGTTCCCTCAGGGCAGGAGTCCATCCAAACCGTTTGACCAGAGTGACCAGAGGGGAAATAACCTGCCACATCGTGATAGTTGTGGAGTGCAATCCCGAGTTGCTTCAAATTGTTCTTACACTGAGTACGGCGGGCGGCCTCGCGGGCTTGTTGCACAGCGGGCAGCAGCAAAGCGATGAGAATCGCAATGATTGCGATAACGACAAGTAGTTCAATAAGCGTGAAACCACGCTGCCGACTAGTCCGTCGCATGACGTCCTCCGAAAGATGGGAAACCCGGAACAAAAATGACGAATTCAGAAAAAGTTGAATCTCGGTACGGAATCGTACCTATTCCGAGAATATCGGCTGATTGACTACTGTTCAAGAGTGTTGATTGTCGTCAAAAAACTATTTGGCCTCGAGCAGGCCCTGGATTTCCTGTTCGACTGATGCCAGTTCTTTTTCCAATCGGGTAACTTCGGCTGGATCGTCGTTTTGCTTTTTCGCTCCCGAAAGTTGGCGTTTGAGAGTTTGAACGCGATCGCGAAGCAAGCCGACTTTTTTCTTGGTTTTTTTGTCCATGCGACTGTGCGAGAAAAGAGGAAGAAGAAAGCCACGCCCAGGCGTCACCCAGACGTGGCAATGGACGCAATTATTCGATGGCATCGACTGCAAGATCTTGGAAGACTTTGCGTAATTCGGAGCCGTCGCTGTTGGGTAGTTGGGTCCGTTGCACCATCAGCACGAAGATCATGTTGCGGCTAGGATCGATCCAACCTTGCGTACCGAATGCACCGCCATGTCCGAAACTTCCCGCGGATAGCGAACCGGTCACGTCTTGCGGTTCACGGACGATACACCAACCCAATCCCCACCCACAGCCGGGAGTGAAACCGGTTTTCAGTTCGCCGGTCTGTAAGGTCTGCATTTGTTTGACGGCATCTTCAGAAACGATGCGGACGCCATCGAGTTTCCCGCCGTTCAAAATCATCTGATAGAACTTCGCCATATCGGTCGCGGTCGAGAACAACCCGCCGGACGGGTTTGCCGGTGCGGAGTTGGAATCTTCGACGATCCAATTCTTGGTCGGTTGTAGGCCTTCACCGTTTTTGCCTGGGCCATACATTGTCGCCAAGCGTTTCTTTTGCTTCTCGGTGGGGTGGAATGTGGTATTGGTCATTGCCAATGGTCGAAAGATTCGGTCTTGCAGAAATTCTTCGTAAGACTTCCCGGAAGCAACTTCGATGATCCGCCCCACCACATTCATTCCAGGGCTGTACTGCCATTTCGTCCCCGGTTGAAAACCGAACGGACGGGCGGCCAATTCCTTGGCGGTGGCTTCCAAAGATTCTTTCACTCCCTGACTCCCCACCAACCCGGACGTATGTGTGAGCACATCACGAACGGTGATTTCCCGCGACAGTTCTTCGTCGTTGTTCACCGTCGATTTGGAGAACTCAGGAATAAAATGCGAAACCGGTTCGTCGAGCGAAACTTTGTCTTCGTCCACGAGAATCATCAAAGCAGTCGCTGTGATGGGTTTCGTCATCGAGGCGATCGCAAACATTGTGTTACGAGTCATCGGGCGTTCGGCTTCGAGGTCTGCCTGACCAATCGCGGACAGCTGTGCAACTTTTCCATCCTTCGCGACCAACGTCACGATGCCAGAGAACGTGCCGTCATCCACGAATTTCTGCAGTTGTCGAGGAAGTTTCGCCAGTTTCTCGGCATCCAATGACCCGGAAGACGCAGCGGTTGTCGGCATCTCTGTGACCGTCACCAACTCCTCTTGAGGATTTTCCGTCAGTACGAGCCCGCGGAAGTGGACTTCCTGCGGAACTTTGTTGGAGTGAAGTTGTAAACCGATCGGGCCGGTGCCACAGAGTTCGGGTTTGGGATCGGTCCAGTCTGCAACGAGTTTTCCATTGACCACATGACGAATCCGGTTGCCAATGGCAAGGATCTCCATGCGGTTCCAATCGTGTTGCTTCCCAGCCTTCTTGGCGGTGCCGTTGTCGCGATAAATGCTGTTGCGACGATATAAATCGTAGAAACCGTAGTTCGACGGGAACATCACGAGGTGCCCGCGATAGCTGAACGGGGCAGACTCTTTCTCGACGGTCTCGCCCCACAAAGAGATTCCCGAGTGCATTTCACTCGTGACGAGTTTCGCTTCGAAGATCAAACGGAAGTTGCGGTACTTTTTCTCGGTCACCAGATAAGTGCTGGCCTTGGGAGCGTTCTCCTTCGTATTGCGACCGACAATGACGCCATCTTCGACAGACCAGTACTTTTCCGTCTGTCCTTCCCAACCAGCGAGCGACTCCCCGTTGAACAGTCGCACGGCGTTTTCGCCATCTGGAAGATTGGGAATCTGCTGCAAACTCCAATCCGACTGCGCGGTGGCCCACGTCGACGAACCTAAGATAAGGCCACAGAACATCAGCAAGACTGAGCGTGCGGGCATGAGGTCTCTCTCCTTGTGCGCATAAGGTGTTGACAACGATCTGAAACATGCGTTGTCAACCGTGAGGCAAAAACCATCAATTCATCGAAACATCTTAACATGACTGGCATTCCGTTTCCTCTCTACCCGTCTCGACAAATTCGCACGAAATTTTATGATGAATTTTGTACAGGTTTCGATCCGACATTGCCGCCCAATTGGTGGTTCTCTGGGAATTTCCAGGGAAAACCTTGCGAATTCCTCTTTTCAGAAGGGGAAACCCGAGTATTATTCGACCTGCGTCTGAGATTTCGTAGCCCTTGACAGACTGAAAGATCAACGCCAGTTGATTTGTCACCAGCTCGTTGAGGAACAACCACGGAACAGCGCTGCAAGGGCTACGCCCATATCGCATTTGTGGCCGTCACAGGTTCAGAATTCTGAACACTATCGATGGGACACCGAGATTCCGATCAGACCGCCTGACTTGTTGGATGCTAGGGCAAGGACGTCCTCGCTTGGATTCACGATTTTTGCTGCGTCAGGATTCCAAGGCGTAGCAGATCATAGCAATCGTATAGAGAGAGACGGATGAGCCAAGTTGCAACGGCAGGGGTTCGCCTGCTGCCCGGTGCGGATTTGCCGGCATACGCTTTCATTCCCGGGACGGATCTTCCCCACCCTTTTCGCGATCCGCGCGGACATAGCTACGGCAAGAAAAATCGCACGACAAAGCCGCTTGATCCCAATGTGTGGGCCGATAATCGCAGCTATTTGTTGTCGCTCGACTACTTCAACTGTGGTTTCTATTGGGAAGCCCATGACGAATGGGATCGACTGTGGCGTGCGTCGGGTCCGGACACCATGGTCGGGCGGTTCCTCAAAGGACTGGTCAAACTTGCCGCAGCGGGGGTGAAAGTCCGCGAAGACAGCATTCATGGCGTTCGCCGACATGCTGCCTCAGCTGGCGAAGTGTTTGCCGATGTGGCTGCAGAAAGTGAAGACGATTTGTTCTGCGGACTTCGCTTCACGGGATTGCAATTTGCAGCTGACCGAGCAGCTCAGCTGCTTTACCGAAACGATTTGCCAGCTGGCAAACCGATTCGCGTATTCCCGTTTGTGCTGCAACCGGAACCGTTGCCGTTTGCCTAGAATATAAGCCGTTTCGTCGTAACGGGTTCCGTCACGTAACAGTCGTAAACAGAAGACTTTTCACGTTCTACACCACGGACCGTCATCCGATCTAGAAACGCTGGTGAATCATCGTCAAAAAAAAGATGGACAGCGAATTTGCTGTCCATCTTTTTCTATTTGACCACTTGCTGATTTCGCCACTGCTCGAGTTGCAACGGAGTCATACCGGCCGGGTCTTTATCGGTCGGTGACTGCGGATTGGAACGCGGTCGCCATGCGGCCGGTGCAACCGCAGTTTGCACGCCCTGGTCGATCACTGGTGAACTCGACCGCTGGAATTGAGTGTCCATCTGGTGATGATGTGCGGGCACAACCTGAGGCTGCATCGTAGGTTGCGACGTCCGCCAGAGCGCTTCATTGTAAATCTGCTGACCCGTTTGCCGACTCTCGGTCATGTGCCCGGTTTGCACCAAGCGAGACGAGGTGGGCGTCCCGTTCTGACCAGCCAAATAACGTTGATCGCCGGTCAGTTCCGCCAGCATATTCGCCGCCGGTTTCAAGGTTGGCTTCAACGCGAGTGCCTGCCGGAACCGACCAACTGCCAAGTCGGAACGTCCTTGCTCATGGAGAATATATCCAACATTGTAATGGGCTTCCGCGGTCCCGACCGATTTCGCAAGGTGGGGGAAACCTTCGTCGATGTCTCCACTCTGCACCAACGCCAAGCCATAGCGATAGCGGTAGGATTTGTTCTCTAAGTCAGTTTCCATCGCGGACTTCAGCAACGGCAGCCCTTCTTGCCATTGTTGCTGAGACACCAGGAATTGCCCCAAGGCATTCTGAGTTTGCGGGCTGTCCGGACGCAAGCTGTAGGCACGACGGAAGTTCGTTTCAGCATCGCTGATACGGTTTGCCAATTGATCGAGTCGGGCCAAGCCGAGAATTGCATCCACCGACTTGGCATTGTTTTCGAGCGCGAATTCATAGGATTTTCGCGCGTCGGCCGAGTCTCCCACGGATTCGCGCCACCGTGCATATTTGAGATGCAGTGTCGCCGGATCGGAGAGCTTCTCGGACGATTCCAGTTCCGCTAGCAATTCCCGTTCGGCTGTTGTCTTTGGTTTCCCCCCGAACATTTCCGGGGCAGACACACAGCCGGAACCCGCCGATAGGCAGACGACTCCGAGCAGGGCATGCGTCAGTCGAATGCGGATCATGGCGGCGCTCCGTTGCCTAAATTTCACACGTTGCAGAAGAACCGTTTGGTGGCTTCTGCCATCAATTGGTCGTTGAGTTGAATCTCTTTACGTTGAAATCGGCAAATTGAGTGGATGATCTCCAGCAAATCCCGAGGATCGCTCGAACGCGGAGACCTTCCCGAATCGTAAAACTTAGTGTAAAGGTAATCCACGACCGACGGTTCGAAGGAAATCTGCTGGCTTTCGCAGCAATGTTTAAAGATTTCGGTGTACACCTCGCGGGTGGGTGGACCGATCTCGATTTTATGACGAATCCGCCGAAGAAAGGCGTCGTCGACCAACTCACGAGGGGCGAGGTTGGTACAGAAAACGATCAACGATTCGAACGGCACCGCGAGTTTCTTGCCGGTCGTCAGAGTGAGATAATCCACTCGGTCTTCCAAGGGGAGAATCCATCGGTTCAGCAGTTCTTGCGGTCCGACAATTTGGCGACCGAAATCGTCGATCAAAAAGATTCCACCGTTCGCTTTCACATGGAGGGGAGCGGTGTAGAAGTTGCTTTCGCGGTTGTATCGCAGATCGAGCATGTCGAGGGTCAACTCGCCACCGGTGATGACGACCGGTCGACGCACCCGCCGCCAACGGAAATCCGGCGCTGTTCGTCCGGTTGACGAGGACATCAAGTCCGCGGCTGCCTGAGAGGCATCTATGAAGCGGCTGTCGGCATTGTCCGTCGCGCGGTGGATCGTTGGGTCGAACACGGTGATGATACTGCCATCGACCTCGATCGCGTAGGGGACATAGATTTCCCCGCCGTGATCGTTCAAGAACCGCCCCAAACCGCCGGCGATCAACGTTTTTCCATTCCCGGGAGCGCCGTGCACAAACATCGATTTTCCGGTGCAGACCGCGGGACCGATTTCGTGTAGCAACTCGTCGGGTAGAATCGTCTCACCGAACGCTTGTCGCAACTCCTCGGGATGGCATTCGACTTCCGCCACCGTTTGCCGCTGACATTGAGTCACATAAGCCGACAACGGCACCGGTGCCGGACCGACATACCGACAATCTTCAAATGCCTCTTGAGCCCGTTGTCGACCGTGCTGAGTGAGATTGAATCGGTACGATGCCGGTCCAATCAGGTCGCCGGAAACGACCTCTAAACAACGTTCGTCTTTCAGAAACCGCAGGGCTTCCTCGACGAGTGCAAACGGCATTCGTACCTGGCGAGCCAACTCCGCCCCTAGCGAATGACCTTGCAAATAGAGGTGTTTCATCACCAAGTCGCTGAGTTGCCCGAGCTTCAGGCCGGCTTCTTCCAACGACTTCGGACAACTTGGCGGTACAATCGTCTGTTCGACATTTTCCGACAAGTCTGGAGATGCGGTCCGCAGTCGGTCCGTTCGTGCAGGATTGATTTCCGAAGCAATCATCGGCAACTCTCATTTCCAAGCTGGACGGTCGGCCAAATCAAAATCGCGATCGCGGGTGACACAGACAAGTGACTTGCCGATGGTTTCGGCCAAGTAAACCTCGAAGGTAGCAAGTCGCCGGTGACACACACGGGCAGTGCAGGAATCAGAACGGACCCAGTCTCGAAATGATCAAGACTGGGTCCGTCCCGTGGGCAGCGGGGAGATTTGGTGGCCCGAGTTCTTTCCGTTTGTTCCGAGAAACTGCGAAAGGAACCAGGACCGATTAATTATTGCTGCTGGGTCTGCAGCGGAACATAGTTCAGTCTCGGTTGTGGAAGACTTTGCATCCATCCACGATACTGGGTATCGACTTGCTGGGCTGGTGTGCTGACGGGACCGCCGCGTCGAAGTTCGACAGGCATCGGGTAGCCCGGTCCGGTCATTCTCTCGACTTCGGCCACCACCGATGCCAACCGTGCTTGACTGATATCGACCGTTGGCCCGGTTTGCACAAACGTAGCTTTGTAGCCATCGGGCACTTCATCGATGATGTACTGCAAGTGCATCCGACCAGCGTGGTTCAGCTCGGCTGTTTCTTCATCGAAGTGATAGTGATACAGCGTGGTGTGCTGCTCCCATCCGTTCGCTACGTGACTGTTGATGAAGGACCGCACCGAATCACGGTCTTGGCAGTTATATGGGTGCGGCCAGTAATGGGCTGCATGGTAGCGGTGGCAAATCGGTTGCTCCGGACCCACTGGTCGCGGATAGGGAGGCCACATCTTGCCCTTTTTGTAGACTTGACGCGTACCGACCGGCAGATGGGCACGTTCTTCGTACCAATCATTCGACCATTTGCACGGCCCGATACTACCGTCGGCGTATGTGCCATCGCACTGTTCACATCCGGTGCATTCGCCGACGCGAGCGTTTCCGTCTGCTGTCACGACACCACAAGCTTGGTCACCACATACGCCATTTTCACTGACGCACGGACCACTTGCACAATTTTCGGTGACTTCCGTCGCACAACGCGGAGCCGATTGGCACCCCGTCAATAGCGAAAGTCCCACCAACCCGGCGGCACCGGCTCGGCGCAGCATGATTCGCATGTCCCCCTCCTTAAGGCCCGGCGCCTGAAGATCCGAATCACGGTGCAACGTATCCGCATTCGATAAGAGACGTTTCTCCAACGACTCACATCGGTGAGACAGAAACCGCGTCGGTATCATATGAAATTGCTCACGCCTGAGTCGTTTGCATCCCTGCAACGAAAGAACTCCGCAGTTCCTCGACTCAAACATGTAGAACCGAAACGACAACCAAGAATCAGCCGGATGACTCTCCGCGGTTAAACCTGGAAAGGTTTCACCGAATCGCCAGAAAAGTCGGGATGATTGGAATGGTTTGGCAAAAGCCAGTCGTTCGGCTTGCAATCAATGTATCGGCCAGAGTGGTCGTGATTCATGACGCGAATGTGCCGAACCGCCAGAGACTCTCGTTTTCCTCGGAACTTGAGGTTGTCGACAGTCGTGAGTATTTCCAATCGCGTTGCAATTGTTTTCTAGCATTCGCTCAAATTGACCGCCAACCCGCCTTCCGACGTTTCTTTGTATCGAGTGGACATATCCGCCCCGGTACGTTTCATCACACGGATGACATGGTCTTCGCGATCAGTCTGTCTAGTCATTAGACACTACGGAAAACAATTGTCAGTGAAACCGGGCGAGCGAGAACGGTTGGGCATCGATGAACGGCTTTTGTCCGGTGACCATTTCGGAAATCATTCGCCCGGTCGCCGTGGCCAAACTCATCCCGAGCATGTTATGCCCGGTCGCGAGATACACATTCTCCAACTTCGGCGTACGACCGATTACCGGCAGGCTGTCCCACGTCATCGGCCGAAAGCCATACCAAGTTTCCAGCACGTTCTCCGTCGCCGGAGCGGTCAAGTATGTCGCTGCGGAGGTCTGCAGTTGTGAAATTCGCCGCTGCGGTATCGTGGTATCATAGCCGACGAACTCCATCATCGAGCCGATCCGATAACAATCCGAGAACGGTGTCACGCCGACTTTGTGCTCAGGAAACAGCATGGGATAGTTCGGAGACGGGTTCGGTCGTTCCGATGTCACCGAATAACCCTTGCCCGGTTGAATCGGGATTGTGCAGCCAAGTTCCTTCGAAAGGCGACTGCTCCATGCACCGGTCGCAAAGATGAACGTATCCGCTGTCAACTCGCCTGTGGATGTCGACAGATGCGTGAGCTTCCCTCGACTTTGACCGAGATTCTGAATTTTACAGTCTTCGAGAAACTGCACTCCCCGGTCCCGCAGTCGTTGTGACCATTGCGCCATTAGTAGGTCGGGTCTAAGTGACGTGTCTTCCTCGTAGTGAAACGCACCAGCCAAGCCGTCTCGAAGGGCCGGTTCGAAAGTCTTCAGTTCATCCGCCTTTAGACGCTTCGCCTGCACACCAAATTCTTCGCTGAGCAAATTGTCTGTTTTGGCAAACTCGTCCATTCCACGTTTCGTTTGCAGCACGTACAACAATCCCCGTTCTTGCCAGTCGCAGTCAAACGATTCTGTCGCAATCAACTGACGGTACTCAGTCATCGATGCATCGAGAATCGTCTTCAAATGTTTCCCGGCTTCCAACATCTGCCGATGGTGACAACGTCGTGAAAATTGCCACATCCAATTCCAAAACGACGGACTGAACTGGGGCTTGATCCGAAAAGGAGCATTGCGATTGAAAAGAGATTTCAGAGCGACTTTGATCGCACCTGGCTCAGTCAGAGGCAGCACATGACTCGGGCAGATAAAACCGCAATTCGCGTGGGAGCAAGCACCGCCGATTTTGCCATGATCGACGACGGTCACTTGCAGTCCGGCTTCAGAAAGATAGTGGGCACACGCAATCCCAATAACGCCGCCGCCAACCACCACAGCATTGTCGCCCGCAACACGATGCGGCATATCGCTACCTCTGAGGATCTCGTTCTCTCGTTGGAGTCTCTACCTTGGAGACGGAGTCATCGATTCGATCCAGACCACGATTCCCACCAGCTTCGGAACAACCGCCATTGCGAGTGAATGAACTGACGCTGCGACGAAGACAGACAATCCGAGGCATTGATATGATGTTCGTACTCGGCATGCCCTTCGAGCACCATGAGATGCTTGTAATAGAGAACAAGATCCGGACCTTCGTCGTATGTCGAGAGAACCTTCATGGCTTGATCGAGTTCCCATGCGAGTCGCCGGGCTTCCGCATCGCCGTTCGCTGCCTGCTCGCACAATTTGATCAGCCGGAGGACTTCCTTCGGCAGAGCATTTCCGACACCGGTAATCGCACCGACAGCACCACAGTTTACAAATCCATGGAACACCTGCGTGTCCACTCCGGCCATTAGCACGATCTCGGGATCGCCACTTGTGATGTTTTCGGCGGCATAACTCAGCGAGTCGGCCCCACCGAATTCCTTGAATCCGACCAGGTTTCGATGCTCGCGACGCAGCGCAAAGAAGAGGTCGGCTTTTGTTTCGAAACCGTAATAGGGGCTGTTGTAAATGACACTCGGCAAATCCCCACCGGCTTTGAGAACTTCCGAGAAGTGATTGTGTTGAGCGGCTGGCGATGTGCCTCGCGAGAGCACACGTGGAATCACCATCAGCCCCGCAGCTCCAACTTCCTTCGCGTGGGCTGCATGCATGGCCGCCAGACGGGTGTTCTGAGCGCCCGTCCCTACCACGACCGGAATCTTGGCATCCGTCAACCGACGAACGCCTTCCATACGCTGTTCATCGGTCAGCAGCGGCCAATCGCCCATCGAGCCACAATAGACAACCGCAGTCATCCCGGCCTCGATGAGCTGTCGAGCCGTGCGGACAAGTGCATCGTAGTGAATGGTTCCATCGGCATGACACGGGGTCATCAACGCCGGAATACACCCCCGAAAAATCTCAGCCGTCTCTGTCATCGCACCAATCTCAAGAATTCCTGGAAGTCCAATCGGAGAGAGCTTTGCAAACGTCGCCTAGTGATTCGACTTCGCATGGCAGCGGCAGTTTTATCCCATCACGCCATACGAACCAAGCGCGGCAGCCGATTCAGCGTCAATCATGACGTTCCTCTGCCAACGCCTATCCACCCGTTTTGCTGTCGTCTTCCGATATTGTCAGCGAAAATGAGTCTGGAAATCTAGCACGATCGACAACAGGCAACTGCAAAAAGCGCACAATTCGCGAGTTGGTTGTAGCGAACGACCCCTAACTGAGGATTTCCTTGACGACCTTCCCACCTTCTGGACCGGTGAGCCGATGATTGCGACCGGCGTACCAGTATGTCAGGTCGTTCGCAGGCAGACCCAGTAAATGCAGAATCGTGGCATGCAGGTCGCGGAAATGCACTTTGCCCGCGACTGCTTGCGAACCGGTGTCGTTCGTTTTGCCGTGCACATAACCGGCTTTCACCCCACCACCGGCCATCCAGAACGTGAACCCGCGGGCGTTGTGTCCGGTTTCGTCTTTGCCATTTCCGGGAGTCAGTCCAGGCCGACCGAACTCTCCACCCCACACAACAAGCGTTTCGTCGAGTAGCCCGCGGAGTTCGAGATCTTCGAGAAGCGCAGCGATCGGAGCGTCGGTGGTTTCACAGTTCGCCCTCAAATCACGTCGGTGATTCTTATGCTGATCCCAACTTCCGTGATTGACTTCCACAAATCGAACCCCGGCCTCCGCGAACCGCCGCGCGAGCAAGCATTGTCGACCAAACCCCGACACACGACAGGTGCCAACAGACTCCTTGCGATGACCGATCCGGTAGCGTTCAAGCGTCTCTTTGGTCTCATTGCTGATGTCTAGTAGTTCCGGAGCTTCCGTTTGCATCCGAAACCCAAGTTCCATCGATTGAATCACGCTATCGAGTTTGTCATCGCCAGGACGGTCGGCGAGGTGACGCCGATTCATTCGTTGCACAAAGTCTAACTGTTGACGTTTGGCGGACAACGGAAGATGACCGCCGCTAACGTTGGCAATAGTCGCCGAAGACATATCTTCGCCGTTCACGCCGATTGGTGTGCCATTGTAAATCGAGGGTAGAAACGCACTGGAATAGACGGAACTTTTCGAGGTGTTCAGACTAATAAAGCCCGGAAGATTTTGGTTTTCCGTGCCCAGTCCATAAGTGATCCACGCCCCCATGCTGGGTCGTTCGCGGAGTCGTTCGCCGGTGTGAAGTTGCAATGCTGATTGGGCATGGATGCCAGTGTCGGCGTACATACCATTGATGACACACAACCGATCGGCGTGCTTTGTGGTCTCAGGGAGCAATTCGGAAACCCATAACCCGCTCTCCCCGTGTTGTCGGAACTTGAATACCGAACCCGGATGCGGCTTCTTACCAACTTGCGGTTTGTAATCGAAGGTATCGAGTTGAGCCGGGCCTCCGCTCATGCACAGGAAAATCACACGTTTCGCGGTCGCCTTATGTGCTGGCGTCTTTGTTGCCAGCCCTGCGGGAGCCGCAACCGCGGTTCGTTGGCCGCATAATGCCTGCAATGCGAGATACCCAAATCCACAAGACGTGGTTTGCAGCATTGTGCGTCGCGAGTAACTCATAATGTGCTTTCAATCGACATAGCGAAATTCGTTTGTGATCAACAACGCCTGACAGAGGCTAGCCCACGCTATTTCTTCTGCGTTGACAGACGCTTTAAGACTCTCGATGAGATCAAGAGCTTCTTGCAATTCGTCAGCACTGGGTTCCCGCATGAGAGCTTGATTCCAAGCGAACTGCACGCGTCCCAGATCGGAAGCGGTGTAATCCATGACGAGTCGAGCGAAATGCTGCGACTGTTCCAGCACGAAGGGATTGTTATACAGATGCAACGCTTGACCTGGCACGGTGCTTATCACCCGTTGTCCCAAGACACCGGTGAAGTCCGGGAGATCGAATGCGGCTAACTCCGGTGGGGGAGAACTTCGTAGATAACACAGATAAACACTGCGATGTTGACTTGGTTCGTGCAGACTGCCAGCGAGATTCACGAGAATGTCACGATGCCGAATGATCGAACCGTCGCTGGGCTGAAGATTGAGTTGCCCACTGACAGCCAACATGCTGTCCCGCAGTGATTCCGCATCCAGACGACGTCGTTGATGTCGCGTGAGCCAAAGGTTTGTCGGGTCCGCTGCAATCGATTCGACCTCGTCGCAACTACTCAGTTGATAGCTACGACTCAGCACGATCGACCGAATCAGTCGTTTAATCGACCAACCGTCGTCCATAAATTGACTGGCCAGATAGTCGAGCAACTCGGGATGCGTCGGACGTTCGCCGTAAACACCGAAGTCATCTGGCGTGCGAACGATCCCGGCACCGAACAGGTGCAACCAAATACGATTGACCATCACACGGGCCGTGAGCGGATGACTGCGGTCGGTCAACCATTCAGCCAATTGGAGTCGCCCACTTTGCTTCTGATCGACTTCGAAAGCCTGCTCGAGTTCGAACGCAGTCAGAAAGCCGCGTGGCACGGCTTCGCCCAACTTTTTAGCGTCCCCTTTGATATTGATTTTACAATCGGCCGGCTTTCCGTCCCGGACTCCCATTGCAAGTGGTGTACCGGGAGCCCATTTCGACTTCGGAATCGGTTTGGGTTTGCCAGTGTTCGATTCCAACACCAAAACGGTTTCGACAAAGTCTTTCGGCGGCAAGACTTTCGGAGCCGCCTTCAACACATGCAGGTCCGTCACGGGAGCGGTTAAGCCTTCGTTTGCCGCCACTCCCCACATTGTGTTCGAGCTGGTAAAGATTCCCGCCAACGCATAATAATCGCGAGTGGGAATGGGATCGAACTTATGGTCGTGACAACGTGCACACCTAATACTCAACCCGATGATGCCGCGGCCCACAATGTCGATTTGGTCGGCAACCACATCCATCTCGAAACTGGTATTCATCGCCTTCGCTGGCTTCGAGGCCATTGCCAACATGCCCGTGGCGACAAGATTCCGATCGGTTTCTTGCGGCGAGTCACTCGGGAGCAAATCGCCCGCAATTTGTTCCGTCAAAAACCGATCGTACGGCGTATCGGCGTTGAATGCATCGATGACATAATCGCGGTATCGCCATGCATGAGGAAACGTAGGATTGCGACCGAGACCGTCATTGCCGTTTGACTCGCCGTACCGAACGACATCGAGCCAATATCGCCCCCAACGCACGCCGAACTCTCGACTAGCGAGCAACTCATCGACGAGATTCGCTACGGCCGTGGCAGGATTCCGTTGGTGTGCGGCTGAAAAGGCTTCCAACTGCGCGAGCGTCGGAGGCAGGCCGATCAAGTCATAGTAAAGTCGACGAGCAAGCGTCCGAGCGTCGGCATCCTCAGTAGGCTTCAACGCTTGCGATTCCATCTTCGCCAACACGAACCGGTCGATCGGACTGCGTGGCCAAGACGTTTGCTTGACGTCTGGCGGCGTCTCCCGTCGGACGGGCTGGATCGACCAGAGTTTTGGCTTGTCCGTTTCATGCTCATTGGTCTGAGCAGGCTTGACCATTCCTGGTTTCGCTCGGGGGTCCGGTGCCCCGCGATCGATCCATTTCACAAAATCGTTGACGATTGCTTCCGGGAGTGGTGCATTCGGAGGCATCTCGACGCCGTCGTACCGCAAAGCATGCACCAGCAGACTGGCTTGGGCATCTCCCGCCACCAACGCGGGCCCCGACTCACCACCGGTTCGCACGCCCTCGCGGTGGTCGAGACGCAACTTGCCCCCCAGTTCCTCCGAGTCCGCCGAGTGACACTCGTAACAGTGCTCAACCAGCACAGGCCGAATCTTGTTCTCGAAAAACGCCAGGTCATCGGGCGTTATGGAATCGGCCCATGCAGAACCAGTTCCCGAACCGCTGATTATGCTGAGAGCTGCCAGAGCGAAAAAGAGAATCTGTTTCACGGATTGAGTTCGCCAAAGAGTCGAGAGTCCTTCGCAGTTTAACGCATCAGCAGTCGTTGTTGCAACAGTGCTCTTGACCTCTGTCCATGTCGAAAGTTGCAACAAAAACACCCTGTGACCCCAGCATATCACTGGCATCACAGGGATAGGCAATCCCGAACTCAACGTCTTTGTTGCTCTCCAATCTGGTGACTTACGGAACTTCAGTCGTTGTCGTAAGACATTTTGATCTCGCCGATGGGGATGTGATCGGTACCTGGTAACGGGTTCTCCGCCAGTTCGGCACCGAGTTGCGTTAACTTCCGCAGTAACGAATCCGATGGTCGTTGACCTCGAAGCTTGTTGCCAAGAATCATAGCCTGCGTTTCACCGGCTTTCCGGATACGGTCGTCGTCATGTCGTCCGGCATAGAGACTCGTGCAGAGCATCACAACTGCAGTTTGCAGTCGATTCGAAAGTTCCGCCATCCGACATTGCCTGTCGGCGAGCTTGAGCTGATGCTTTCGCATTGTGGCTGAAATCTCATTGCCGGAATCTCGAAGAAAGTCGGCTGCAAATTCAGCATGGGGCCGAAGTGATTGATCGATCGATGGCAACATGGGTCGCGATCGAAATTGCAGACGTTGCCCCAACCACCATTTGGAGTAGTTCCAAAGCGGTTTTCGCATTGCCCAGGCATGAGCGGGGTTCGCTGGATTCGGACGTTGGATTCCAGCAGCCTGGGCCGCTTTCCCAATCGGTTCGAAGTAAGTGCGACCATGTTGCTTGACGAGTGACTTAAAGAATGCAAGTCCTAGCATCTCGCCTTCGCCTTCGTAGATACACGGAGCAAGGAAATCATGCACATTGTCACCAAAGAGATGACCTTTCAAGAAAGAGCGACCGCCATGCGTCTTCATGTGCAATTCGATCGCGGCATGTTTCTGTGCCTCGCTGCCGAACACCTTCGCAACGACACACTCCATCTCGCCGCGATATCCGATATCAAGCAGCCCCGCACACCATTGGGTTAGTGCGTCGCATGCGACAATTAGACCTGCTAGTTCGCCCACTCGCCGTTGCACAAGTTCTCGATTGATGATCGGCTCCCCATAAGTCCGCCGAAAACGAGCCCAAGGCAGCATGTCAGCTAACATCAGCCGCATAGTCCCCGCAGCATTTGCACAGAGAGCTACCCGTCCACGATTCAATCCGTGATAGGCGATTGTTAGACCATCACCTCCTGCAACATAGAGGCGATTAGCCACCGGGACCCGAAAATTATGGAACCGAATGCCGTAGTTATGTGCATGATGTAGTGCATACAAACCATAGCGTTTCAACTGAAAATGTTCGTTCTCCTCACTCGGCAAATCGGCGATGATCACAGCAGGTTCGTGATCGATCATACACACGATACCAATCGTTCGCCCGGGCAACACATTCGTGATAAAAAGTTTCTCTCCATTGATGATATAGTGATCGCCGTCTCGCACCGCTCGCGTTCGAAGAGCGGTCAAGTCGGAGCCAGCGCCAGGTTCTGTGAGTGCGAAGGCAGACAGTCGTTCTCCGTTCGCCAGCGATGGCAACAGGCGTTGTTGCTGTTCGTCGTTACCAAAAGTCAACAGGGGATCCACAGCCCCGATACATCCATGAACCGATGCTAGTCCCGCAACCGTCGGATCAAGACATGCCATTCGCGTCAGAAATTTCGCAAACTGCGTGAAAGAAGCCCCGCTTCCACCGAACTTTTGATCAATCAGCAAACCCCAGTAACCAGCGTGACCGAGTTCATCCATCACCTCTCGACTAATTTTGTTGTCGGCATCGAACAATGTCTTTGCTTCGACATGACGACGCACCAGCTCCAGTGACGCGTCCATGACCTGCGCGGTGGACTGCAGATCCGCTTTGACAAACTGCTCAGATCCAAACAAACTCCAGTCTGGAGACGAATCCCAGACGGCCCGATGAATCGGACTATTCACCGTTTGATAGCGAGCGTCAAACAGATCTTCGACTTGATCATCGGCCGCATCGACAGCCCCCATACGACGAACTTCATCATCGGATTTGCCACCCATTCTCAGGGCTTCCGCGGCAAAGGTGGTCTGATTTTCTTGGGGTTTTCGGTCGGGTGTGGGATGGTTGATTGTAGTCATTGCTGATTGACCTCTTAGATGTTCTGATACACATCGTCCCGTGACTTACGACATTTCTGATGTGGCGTGCGGAATCGGTGCGGGTTGATCGTTTGTACTGTCTCGCTTGACTTCAGGTTGGTCAAAGAACTCACTCGGCCGAAAACGTGGGCCGCAGACCTCGCTCAGTTCTTGCATCGACTCGATAACACTCTCACGCCCCCAGTGTTCAATGAGTGTCATAGGTCCGCCGCGAAACGGTGGGAACCCGGTCCCTATTACCATGCCTAAATCAACCATCCACGGCTCGCTGACAATGTGATCGTGCAGGCAATCAGCAGCGGCATTCAACATAGAAAACACGAGTCGTTGCTGAACACCACTCAGGGTCTCGTCTGCCAGTTCGACTGGCGACAACTTCGGCGTGCCTGTCGTGTGACTTTCAAAATCGACGGGATTCTTTCGTCGCCCGTTCTTGTAGTGATAGAACCCACGACCCGTTTTCTGCCCGAGCTGATCTCTCTCAACCATTGTCAGCAAAAATTGAGGCGTTGGACTTTCTTCGAGACTAAGAGCGGCTAGCGTCTTAGACACATCGAGGGCAATGTCTAACCCAATTGTATCAAGCAGTTCGAGTGGCCCCATCGGAAGACCAAACCGTTTGGCCTCCCGATCGATCGTCTCTACACTGACCCCTTCACTAACGAGCCGAACAGCTTCATCAAGATAGGGAAATAGAGTTCGATTGACTAAGAAACCTGGTCCTTCGTTGACCACAATCGGCGTCTTACCTAACTTGCGAACGCAATCACATAAACACGCGACAGTCGAATCAGAGGTCTGTGAACCTCGTACAATCTCAACTAACGGCATCTTGTGAACTGGATTAAAGAAGTGAAGTCCAGCAACAC
This sequence comes from Thalassoroseus sp., assembly GCF_984380535.1. Lineage (NCBI taxonomy): Bacteria > Pseudomonadati > Planctomycetota > Planctomycetia > Planctomycetales > Planctomycetaceae > Thalassoroseus > Thalassoroseus sp. The sequence goes on along the minus strand of NZ_CFHRBF010000020.1, from coordinate 43,943 downwards.
GGTTCGGATGCTCTGTGGTAGCAGCAATCTCACTGATTGATAAAGCCGAGGTATTAGAGGCTAAAAGGCTTTCACTTGGCAAATGCTCTTCAAGCTCTTGAAAGACCTTTTGCTTCACATCCAAGCGTTCAACAACGGCTTCAATAACTAGATCAGCATTACGCAGAGGTGCGGACTGGGTTGTCTTAGTGATACTAGCAATCGCAGCTTCGGCTACAGTTGCGTCAAGCGCTCCCTTCTGCACGGCTTGCCGTGTTAGTTGTTCAATCCTCCGACTACCATCCCTCAATGCAACCTCATCGATCTCTTTCAAGATAACCTGGAAGCCTTGTGTGGCGGCAAGCTGAGCGATTCCGGCTCCCATCGTCCCGGCTCCCAGCACTCCGATCGTGCCAATCGGCATAGTGGATTGGACATCCCCACTAACCCATGTACTAAGCTCTCGGGCTCGCTCACGTCGGAAGAACAAGTCGAGTAGATTTCGACATGCTGGCGTGAAGAGTACACGCGAGAATTCGTCACGTTCAGCCGCTAACCCTGCGGTCATACCTTGTTCGTGCCCAGTTCGAATTGCTCGCAACGCTGCCGGCAGAGCCGGGTAGTGTCGAGACTTGTTGGCGATCTTTCTTTCGGCAATCTTAAATACGAGTTTTTTGCCCAGCCACGTCCGATCATGCAACCAGCCCCCCCAACTCTGAGAGCGTTCGGTCTCGACGGAGTTCTGCAAGCAACGATCGACAAATTTATCCAACTCGGATTCCATCAGCTCCTTGTTCAGTACCGCATCAACGAGCCCGATACGTTTCGCCTTGCTAGCACTTAGACGACTTCCTTGCAGAATCATGCTGATTGCTGTTGTTAGCCCGACAACTTTTGGTAATCGTTGTGTTCCGCCCCAGGCAGGTATTAGGCCAAGCTGCGTTTCCGGCAGACCGATCTTTGTCGTCGAGTCATCCCGTGCCACCCGATACTTGCAAGCTAGTGAAAACTCAAGTCCTCCCCCTAAGCACGGTCCATGAATCACAGCGAGCGTGGGCACTTGTAGCGATTCGACACGATTGAAAAGTTCTTGCCCACGCCGCAATACTGTCGCTGCCTGCTCGGGCGTATGAATATTTTGAATCTGATGCAGATCGGCACCGGCGAAGAATCCTGATTTCTTCCCACTGCGAAATACAACCATACGCACCGATGGGTCACTAGCAATCGTCTCAATGACGTTCTCGATTTCATCGAGTAGACTTGAATCAAAAACATTCATCGATCGGCCCGCACAGTCGATCAATACAACGACGACGTCGCGTGGATCTCGATCGACCCGAAGATGTTGATACTGACTCATGCTTGATCCTCCAAAGTGCGTTCCACCCAAACGGCTGCGCCTTGTCCACCACCAACACAGAGCGTGGCGAGTCCGCGATTCTGGCTGGTATCTTTCAACGCTCGGAGCAACGTCAAAATTAGACGAGTCCCACTAGTGCCGACTGGATGTCCCAATGCGATCGCCCCTCCATTGATATTCAAGCGATCGAGGTCAATCTCACCAACAGCAGTGGACCGTCCCAATTCTTTTTCAGCGAATGACTTCGAAGATAACGCACGTGTACACGCCAAAACTTGGGCAGCGAATGCCTCGTTAATCTCGAAGAGCTCAAAATCTTGCAGTTCTAATCCGGTCGACTGCAACAAACGATGAGTCGCATAGACCGGGCCTAGTCCCATCCGTCGAGGATCACAACCAGCCACAGCATATCCTCGGAGGTAACCCAAAGGTTCGAGTCCGAGGGAATCTGCTCGATCGGGTGTCATCAATACTAATGCAGCAGCCCCGTCAGTAATCGGACAACTATTGCCTGGGGTAACGGTCCCGTTCTCGCGATCGAAAATTGGCTTCAGTTTCGCCAGCGCTTCCTTGGACTGAGTTGCACGTGGGCCTACATCTCGTTCGACTCGTTTCTGATCCGAAGGTCTTATGACGGGTGTTGTTTCACCCTTGTAGAAACACCGTTCCCAAGCCGCAGTGGCCCGTTGATGGCTTGCCAACGCGAAGCTGTCTTGCTCTTGCCGCGAAACCTGGAATTCCTTCGCTAGCACCTCGGCCGTTTCCCCCATGTTCAATCCGCATACGGGATCAGTCAGTCCGAGTTCCAAGCCAGCAATCGGTCGGAAAAACCGAGGACGCAACTGCGTTATCAGTTTAAGACGTTTGGCAAGCGAAGCTTTGCGAAGTGATAGAAGCCACTGCTGCATCTCACGGTTCCAAAGCAACGGTACTTGAGACATCGCTTCCGTTCCGCCGGCGACGACAGTATTGGCTCGACCTTCGCGAATGACTTGCCAGGCGGAAAACACCGACTCCATCCCGGAAGCACAGTTTCGATTGACCGTGTGCGCGGGTCGATCATGAGGAACACCTGCTCGCAACGCGATGACTCGGGCAATGTTGGCCGTTTCCGCCGGCCCTGCAACATTGCCAAAGACCACCTCGTCCACGTCTTGTGGCTTCAAGCCACACTGAGCCAAGGCGTCTTCAAGAACAACGCGACCAAGTTCATCTGCAGGGATATCCGCGAACTCCGTAAACGCTTTGACGAATGGCGTCCGAGTGCCACTTACAATGGCTAACGGTGGCAATTGATTTTGTTGTCCTGATAAGCCCATGGTAGGTCTCCCCAGCCCGATGGTTTCATTGCGAGACGTTCAGCAACGCTGTCTATACATCCTCCGTTGTCACCTCATCCGACTGTTCATTGGCGTGAGCTGGTGCTTGATCGGGCCGCAACGCTCGCCTGAGGACTTTGCCTAAGAAGTTCCGTGGTAGATCCTGTTCGCGAGTTTCGACAACGCGTGGCCGCTTGTGTGCAGCCAAGTGCTTTTGTGTAAACTCGTCGAATTCACGCCGATCGAACTTTTGGCTCGACTCCACAACAAGAACGGCTTTGACGACCTCACCGCGTGCGTTATCGGGCACGCCAACCACAGCGGCATCGCGAACACCGGGATACCCCCGCAGAACCGACTCGACATCACCGGGGTACACATTGAAACCGGAAGTGATAATCAGGTCTTTCATGCGGTCGACGATCTTGAAAACACCATTCTCGTCGCAACTTGCCAGGTCGCCGGTATGCAGCCAGCCATCTTGGATGACCTTGCTCGTTGCCTCCGGGTCGTTCCAATAACCAAGCATCACTTGTGGACCGCGAACGACAAGCTCCCCAACCGTGCCGGCTGGCATGATCTCGGTACCAGATACAGAATTGACAATCCGCGCATCGGTATCGGGAAGCGGAAAACCAATCGTTCCTGGAATTGCAGTTCCGTCCAAAGCTCCGACGTGAGTCACTGGGCTAGCTTCAGAAAGTCCATAGCCTTCTACCACTACCGCACCGCTACGACTTTGAAACTCTTCCGCAATCGCTGGTGATAACGCTGCGCCACCGGAAATCACAGAACGAAGAGACGATAAATCATAGGAGCCCGATTTCAGGACCTTAGTATTGATTGCAGACAACATCGCGGGCACTGCGAGGAACATCGACGGACGATGTTTCTCGATTAACCGCACAGCAGACAACGGACGGAACCGATGGTGAATCACAAGTGTCGCACCAAGCGCCAAGCCCATCATCACCGATGTCGACAAGCCATAACTATGGAAGAACGGTAACACCGCAAGAATCGTTTCTTCTCCGTGATGCCCACGTGACCAATGTGCGAGTTGCCAAGCCTGAGAAACGAGGTTCCGATGCGACAGCATCACTGCCTTGGGGTGTCCCGTCGTTCCGCCTGTAGGCAAGACGAAGGCAAGTTCATCGGTCGTTCCTCGTGTGACGTCAACCTCGCTCCCTGATCCTTTCGTCGCGTCTTCAAACTGCAAGACACGTGTCCTTGGACATACCGAGCGGAAGCCGATTTTTTGAAAGCGAACCCACGCATAGCCAAGTTGTTCAAGACGACTAAGCCGCCCGGACAGACTGGTAATGACTGCAACTTCCGGTGGATGTTCTTGATGACAAACTAATGGTGACAGCACATCAAGGGTTACCACAATGCGACAGTTCGTGGCTTGAATAAGACTATCGACTTCATCGACAACCATTAACGGACTGAGTGAAACGACAACGCCGCCAGCCATCCAAGTTGCGAACAAAGCAATCACTGTCTCCGGCAAGTTCGGCAAAAGAACACCGACTCGATCACCTGGTTTGAGTCCTTCTCGAACAAAAACCTTCGCGAGACATTGGGCTTGGGAGAGCAACTCTTGGTATGTCAGAGTTTCATGATAATAGTGACAGGCAACCCGAGTCGGAAACCGCTCGGCGGCTTGTCGAAGTAACCACCCCAGGTGCTGCTGCGGATAAGCAAGCTGATGCGGCACACCTTCCGGGTAATGAGCTAACCAAGGTTGTTCCTTGGAACTCCCCCACCAGGAACCGACGCGATTCAACCCTCGTTCCCAAAGCCCACTTGTAGGAAGGCGACTTTCATTGTCCGCCTGATGATCATTCAGCAACACCATGGCGTCACCTAGTGATAGGACGGGTCGTGGTAACTTGAGTCAGCAGTTGAGTGGAAGAAACTCCGTGAATAGTTTTTGCGGCCCTGCGAACGCTAGACCCGTCAAGTTGGAAGATGGGATTAAATTTGTTTCCACCCTACTTAAATGATTCCTCTGCCTTGTACCCCAGTCAATTGATTTTCTGGATCTGATTTCTCCGAATTCACCGAACACTTCGCCGGGCCGCACCTTATGGGATTTGGGAAAGTTCGCGATCGACGGAACTTTGGGGAGACAAACCTCCGCGGATCGATTCCCACATTCGATGCAGCCAATGGCTTTTCAAATGGGTTGCTGACAGGGCGTCACGAGCGGCGATTCGGCCACGTTCGATTAGCTCCGCGGATTGCGAAAAATCCGCCCAATGAATGCCGCTAACATCAGGCACAATCACGAGATCCGCGTCTTCACGGAGATCTTCGCGGAACATAACTTCCCCAATATCCATCATCCGAGTTAAGACATCCAACGCCGTCGGACATTCATCTAAATCAGCAAGTCCACCGGCGACATCAATGGCGATGACCGGGGAACCTGACAGTCCACGCGCTAAACGCGAGGGCAGGGCGGCAACCACACCAAGATCACACAACAACCGACCGTCCATCTCGATTGGCGGAAATATTCCTGGCAACGAAGCGGACGCGCGAACAGCTTGGCGAACGGAACCACGCTTTAGAACAACCGGCGCTCCAGTCTGGAGATCAGCCGCCGCAACTCCCAGACGAATCCGGGCATCGGAAATATCCGCATCAGGCAACAAATGAGTAACCACCTCTTCGAGAAAGCCCCCCGGCAAAAGAGCACGTCTCGTGGTTGCCCGAGACAACTTATGGTGGGTTTGAAGATAGTTTAACAGGCCGTGATACCATGCAAATAATCCGCCCGAGGACGCTTCCGTAGTCGCGGGTTGGGCCGTAAACAATTCCTGTTGCTTTCGTGTGAACTCAGTCGATTGCAGATAATCCAACGCACGACGCTGCACAACGTCGATTTCCGGATCGAAAGCAAACATAGCTCCCACTAAACTACCGATGCTAATTCCGACGACGTGGTCGATCGTAAAACGAGCCCGGAGAATTTCCTCGATTGCTCCCAAGTGCGCCAATCCGCGAGCGCCTCCACCTCCCAATGCTAGGGTGACTTCTCGAGCTGACATGTTTCCCCCCGTTTCAGAAAAACATTCATTTGAGTGGCCAATCACGCGTGTGCGAACCGTAAGACAGAATCCCACTTAGGGCACGTTGCCAAAAGTCGACGCCGTGGCTAACACTGCTTGTTCAATTGGAATTTTCGAATTGATGTTCGAAGTACGTCGCTCAGACCAGAACGGTATGAATACATTATACGCGGCAACGCAGGGGGAGACTTCAACTGTTTTTTTGAAGGGCACAGGTACGCTTTGGCACCGACGTTTTACCGGACGTCAAGCAGTCGAACGACAATTAAAGCCCACCCGCCTGTCAAGCAAAAAATTTGTCGATACCCATGATTGGCGGAAAGATCGAAATGGCTTTGTGAACTGAAGAAAAATCCGTAGACTGTATTAATGGACTACTCAACGAATGTATCGGATGAGCAACCCCAATTGAACTTTTCGACGATCATTTCCTTGGGGTTGATCAGTTGTTGGCTCGGGGCGTTTCAAACGAGCACCGCAGCCGATTCGAATCTTTTGTTGTCCGATCGTGCGGACAACGTGGCGACAATGATATTCTCGCCAGACGGCCGACAATTGCTCGTCGCCAGGAATGACTCCACGATCACCCTATGGGACACTACCACCGGTCAGTCGCTTGCGAAACTGTCTGCTGATGGCACCAAACACCTAGCATTCTCGGCTGACGGTTGGATGTTCGCCGCCGTCGGACAAGATGGTCGCTATCGCGTTTGGGAAGCAGCGACTGCAGATGAACTTGTTGCATATACGCCTCAACACCCCGACGGCTTCTCTTACCGCTTCACACCGGACTTTGATCAACTCGTCATTGGTACAAAACTCGGGAAACTTGAGTTCGTCGAAGTTGCGACAGGAAAGAACCATAGGTCAATCAATGCGGTCGGTCTCGGTGCGATCACTGCGACCGCGTTCTCGTCTCAAAAGACTTTTCTAACAGCGACTGGTTTTCCATCGAATGGCATTCGGTTTTGGGACCTTAGCACTGGTGAACCATCTCAAAAGCTGAAGAACTTAGCCCCGCATTCGTCGACCCCGAGAAGCCTTTATCAGGAACTTCGATTCTCGCCGGATGATCGATATCTAGCGAGCATGAGCGACCAACTCGGCCTCACACTCTATGACCTGTCGAATAGCATGCCTCGCAATGTCGAACAATGTAATCGCCCGGGCTCATTGATCTTTACACCGGACGGTCGCCAACTCATCTATCTAACGACAAGAGATGAGAAGCCGGAAATCGTTTGGATCGAGATAGCGACCGGCGAAGTTGCCCACCGGATGTTTACCGCGCATTCGCAGTCGCGAGGATTGCATGCGTTGTGCTTTCGGGACCGTGAGTTGACAGCAGCCATCCTATTGGAACACGGATTAGTCGTTCAAACCATTGATCGCCCGGAGATTCCGTCGCAACCGGACCTATTGCAAATCGAAAATACTGAGGTCGCTTGGCAGATGCTCGGAAGTCGTGATGCAACAGCCGGTACGACCATCATGACGACGCTTGTTGAAGCCGAAGACCGTGGCGTTGATTGGATCAGGGCAAAATTAGAAGCCCCTTCATTTACCAGCAAATTTTCTATCCGCGTCAATCAACTCATCCAAGCCCTAGGGCATGAGCGGTACACGGTCCGGGCGAAAGCGATGCGATCGCTTCAGCAGATGGGTCCTTTAGCCGGGCCAGTCATGCAACGAGCACTCGCACGAAACCCCGATCCCGAAACCGCACGCCGACTGGAACGTCTTTTGGCCTTGATTCCGGACTCCCTCTGGGGACTCAACGGCAATACATTGTGTTTAGTGCGACTTGTCGCAGTCTTAGAAACGATCGGGACGACCGAAGCGGTCGACTTACTCGAACAGATAGCGAAACAAAACCCCGACACTCGCGTCTTACAAGAAACGAAAGCCAGTCTGCAACGATTCAAGTTTCAAGGTGCCCAATAACAGAGCCCTAAGACTATGTAATAATCGAGTCGACTTAATCACGAGATTGTTGTCGCTGCAATGCTTGACGAGCCTCGATTGCTCGCCAACTATCACCGGGTTCATCGGCTAGCTTCTTTAAGAGCTTGATAGCTGCTGGCGTTTGAATCCATTCGAGGATCATGACTTGCCGAGTCGATAACAAGTCGCTGCTCCGCTCGTTCGTAGCGGCTGCGAGTAGGATTCGAAGCCGGGCTTTCACAGCCAATGAGACGTTACTATCGAGGGCAGTTCGCATTTGATTCGCAGCAACAGATCCCAAAGCCTTCAACTTGGTCGAAGCCTTAGCTCTCTCCGCTGCTGACGAATCGCCGAGCTGCTGAATCAGCTGCGCGATCTTTTCCCGGTTTCCCTCATGGTCGTCCGCAGCCTCGAGTTGAGCCCGGAAGTAATCGACGGTGGTATCGCCAAGCGAAACTAATCTCCAAACTGCACGATAGACGCGTTCACCCGATTCCGAACGCAACGCATTCCATTCACGCTCGATAATTAAAGCCTTTTCCTTCGCGGAGTTGGGCGTCTCCTCCAAGGCAACATCCGGCGGCATCAAACTCCACACAAGAGCAGTGTGATCCTCCATCTCGGTAATCAAGGTTTGATGATCGACCGGCATCACTCGTCGGGGTTTCTGTCCATGGCTTGAGAGTTGATCGAATTGCAACCCGCTAGCGGCTTCGAACACGCTGATGCCACCACTTTCGGGAGAAAACACCAATCGTTTATCCGGCGAAAGTATCAAAGCGGCATGCGGCGTGACATCACGGATCGGAAACTGTTGAATCTGTTCGCCAGTGCGAATGTCGCGGATCGGTACATTGGCTTTCAACAAAAGTCGTTCAGCCGGCGTGTCATTCTCTCGGGCTGGTTCCAGTCTTGTCTGGGGATGTCGATACCGCTCCTCGCGTCGGCTGCCATCCCAGAGGAAAATCTCGTCCCCTTCAACTAGCAAAGACTTTCCATCTTCAACCGCCGACATTCTGCGAAAATGCTCGACCGTTAGTGGTGATAACTCGCGTTCGGCTTGCAGATCGATCAGGCGAATCTCTGGTCCCGATTGATAGGCGAGAATTTTCGCTTGATGAAGATAGACGTGCCCGTGCGCGGCACGGAGACTTCGAATCGCCGGTGAATCCTTGCCTACATACTGAAACGGAGCGGCTTGCGCAAAGTGAATGACACCGTCCTGGTCCTCCATGCCGATGAAGCGACCGTCCGAGGAAACTGCAATCGAACTTCTTGCACTTTCTAAGCTAGGTGTCGGGAGAATCTCAGTCGTCTCATTCGCTTTATAGTTCCAAATCAGTTGGCCATTGGGACTAATCCCGACGGCGGGGCGGCGCTGTCGACCGCCCAACACGAGGTGATCAGCATTCGGTAGGAACCGGATGTTCGTGACTTGAAAATCTCCTTTATCATAGGTGGCAATCACCTTACCGCTAGGAAGTTCACGGACAACCACACTGTTTTCGACATCAAAGCGTGCGACGGCTAGTCGTTTGCCATCTTGTGAAATCTGCAAGGCGGAGATAGCACGCGTGGACGGTGAAAACTCTAGTTTTTTGTATTCTCCGGTCTGCAAATTCCACAAATGAATATGCCTTTGTGAGGCAACCACCGCCACCCAATCTTCTTGAAGACAATGCGATGTGAAGAACATATTCGTTGCCCCGCCCGGCGGTCGCAGGACGTATTTTCTGGCTCCGGTCTCGATATTCCAAACCTGTATCTCGTTGCCAAAAACCGCAGAAACCCACTTTTGCCCTGGTGAAACGGCGATTCCACGAACGGAAATTTGATCTAAACCCAGTTGTCTTAGTTTTTTGCCGGTTTCAGCTTCCCAAAGGTCTAACCAAACTCGTGAAGACTTCGGTCCGCGAATTACACCGGCAAGAGTTTTGCCGTCTTGAGACAAATCGACCCATACAAACTGATGGCCAATCGGCAGCGAAATTTTGTGGGCTTCGATCGAGCTCTGATGTGTTTCTGAAAAATCGAATGGCTGCACATGAATACGATCCGGAGCCGGCTGATAAGCAAAGAGACCATTATCACCCAACTGCATATTCGGACGGCCAACTTCTTTGAGATCGAGAATGGCTTGAAATTGATTCTCTTCGTTTAAGTCACGGTAGAGTAATCGTTCTCGGTTATGAAAGACGAGTTGCCCACTGCCTTGATAAATGGCTTGATCGTACACACTCGCTTTCTGACGCCCCATCGCGCGAAATTGCTTCTCGATATTCCCGTTCGAGATATTCCAAAAGTTGACCTGAGGGTCGAGATGCTTGTTCAAAATCCTTGGCGGTGCGACTAAATACTTGTTGTCTCCAGAAACGAAACTTTGGTCAATCGGCGGTTGAGGTCGATGAATCACTCGTCCTTCGGGCAAACTCCATAACCACGTGCGGTTGTGCATGTCCTGCATCGCTAGTATTTTGCCGTCTGGGGAGAGAGCCAGCCCGCGAACAACATCACCGTCAGGCTGTAGGGTGAAAGGCTCTTCACCTGAGGACAGATCAAACACCATTGCAATCCGTTCGCCGTAGGCAACTAGGACCTGGCCATCATCAGACAATGCTAGTTTTTTGAGAACGGTTCCCGTGTTGTTATAACTTGGAGCCGGCCGATACAACGCCGGTAGTTCACTTCCGTCTTCCAACTTCCAGTGCCGAATCGCACCACCACAGACACCATAAAGCTTCGTAGCATCTTGAGTAAAAACAAGATCACTTGGCGAAGTCTGATGTGGCTCCAATTGGTAGCGTCGCTTCATGTCTGCAGCTTCCCAAACATTGATCAATGACGCTGCCCCGAATTGAGTCGAAGCCGCCGTGAGTTTCCCGTCGTTAGAAACTGCTAGCGCAGATGTCGGATACGGAATTTCCGCAGAATACGTCGTTTCCGTGGCATCTATTGGAGCGACTTTGATCTTCAACGGGCGTTGTTGAGACTCGGATGTCACACGCCATTGTGCGTTGGGGGAAAGAGCGAAGTCGACGATATTCGGCCGAGAGTACCGTCTATCTTTCAGTTTGATTCGTTCGATAAGTTTATGCTCCGCGATATCCCACAAGTACGTATTCTCTCCACAGCCAATGAGTGTGCGACCGTCCGATGAAAATGCAATCGAATCGAGACGCTCGAACCCGCGGTTCGGTGGTTCGGTCTGAAAACTTGTGAGCAGGACACCCGACCGAGAATCTACCAGGCGAATGACGTTATTCTGCCCGATTGCTAGCACCCCACTGTTGGGTGAGAATCGAAGCAAAGAACCCGGCGTCCGAAACGCACTGCTTCCTAAACGCCGCATTGCACGTGCCGGTAATCGAGGACGCGGTTTTTCTGCAAATGCTAGTCCATTGACGGCGGGCTCTCGGCTCGAGTCATCGGCTTGCAATCGCTGTGAGGGTGGAAAGTTCGTCAAAAAGCTTATCACAATGACGACCCAACCTGTCAGCGTGCGAAAACGTAGCATGACGATTCCATTTCGTGGAGTGCTTAGACGGACTAGTCCTATAGTCCGTCATACCCGGATCTCTATTACCAAGTCAAACGAGACTAGGAATTGAGTCCTCGGCCGACCGGCAACATTCTATGCGCCTCGGCGTATCTCTGTGAACCGTTGAATGCGTTCGATTAGCATTTCACTGTCGATCGGTTTGCTGAGATAGTCATCACAACCACATTCGATACAGCGATCCATATCGCCCTGCATGGCGTCCGCCGTTAACGCAATAATCGGCCCTTGGAATCCGTCTCGTCGAAGTTGCCCGGCCGTTTGATAGCCGTCTAACTTCGGCATTTGCATATCAAGCAAGATGACATCGACTGCGTCATCGTTTTGTAGCATACCACGAACGAGGTCAACCGCTTGTTGTCCATCGGAAGCCTCCACAACAAACGCACCGGCCTTCCTCAGGATGCGAGTTGCCAGGAAACGAATATCACGACGGTCGTCAACAACTAAGACGCGGCAAGTTAATCGAACCTCGGAAGTCTTTGTGGAATGATGATCGCGTGCGTGACCGTTGAGTTCTAATGGAAGTTGTGCATCTGCAAGGTTGCCAGGGTCGATAATTGCTGTAAAGCAACTCCCGACTCCTTCTTCGCTTTCGACGGTTATCTCTCCACCCATCATTTGTGCTAATCGTAGCGAGATTGCTAACCCCAGCCCGGTGCCTTCGTACTTTCGTGACACAGATGAGTCAATTTGCGTGAATGGCTCGAAAAGTCGCTCGATCTGTTTTTCCGTCATCCCGATGCCGGTATCAACGACCTGAAATCGAATGCGATGATTCTGTTCGTCATAGCCGACAGAAAGCTTGACCGAACCACGTTCGGTGAACTTGATGGCATTGCCGACGAGGTTCACCAAGATCTGTTTGAGACGTTTTGGGTCGGTGACAATCGCCTCCGGCACGTCACTGATATAGTCGACTTCGAACTCGATCGCACGCTCCGCCGCTCGCACTTCCATGATACTACGAATATCTTCAATCAAACTGATCGGAGAGAACGGTTCGATTTTCAGTTCGATTTTCTCGGCCTCGATCTTCGACAGATCTAAAATGTCGTTGATGATGTCGAGTAGGTACAACCCGTTTCGCCGGATGGTGGCGATGTATTCGCGTTCTTCATCCTCGTCGAGATCTTGACCGAGTAGTTCAACGTAGCCGAGAATCGCCGTCATTGGCGTACGAATCTCATGACTCATATTGGCCAGAAATTCGCTCTTCGAACGATTCGCGGCTTCGGCTTGCTCACGGGCAATTTGCAACGTGGCTGCAGCCTCTCGCTGCTGCGTGACGTCCCACAGAATCCCCGCATGACGAACGACCTGTCCAGACTTTCCACGTAGCGGTTCACCAGTTGCTGACAACCATCGCAGACCGAGTTGCGGATGGTGAATGCGGAACTCGATTTCAAAATCAACGCCGTCCGTCAACGTACGATTCCACAGGTCAACAAGTTCTTCTCGATCGTCGAGGTGTACGCAGTCGAAACAACGCTCTGGGTCAGGCTTTACGGACTTGTCGAATCCAAACAATTCAAAGAATCGCGGTGACCAATACAGTTCTTTCAGACTCCATTCCCAAACCCCCATCTGGCCGGCCTGCAATGCGAGACGCAACCGACGAGCGTCCACTTCGGCAGCCGCGGTTGCTCTTTGACGTTCGGCGAGTAAATCGCGTACGATCACTTGGCGTTGCCGATCTCGAAGTCGTGCTCGAAGTTTACTGACGAACACCGCGATTCGAATCGGACATGGAATAAGGGTCACATTGCCTAGGGAGAGCAGTTGCTCCACGCGTTGAACCGACAATGCAACATCGGAAACCAACACGAGCAAGGGAAAATCCGACCACTCCGGTTGCTCTTGTAGCACCTTGCGTAGCCTTTGGAAGCTGGGCTCATCGAGCCGCGATTCCGGGACGAGACCCACACCGACGCCGTCCTGAATGGTCTTACAGAACTGGTCGAAATCAGAGCTAAAGATTGCGTCGATGCGAGCTTCACGAAGAATCTTCTCACAGATTTGCGCGTCGTGCGGTGTCGGAGCAAGAATCGTCACGCATTGGATGCCGCGGTCATCTGGGGACAAGAAGTTCATTCCGTCGGCGTCTCCTTCGGATTGATCAGCGTTTCGTGGGAGCCAACGAATTCGGGCGTCCCTGCCAATACACCACGGAACTTCTTCAGGGGTTCGCCGATGATCAGACCACGATCGCTTAAACCGAACTCGCGAATTGTTCGCTCATGGTTGCCGGTCCGATTTTTGACCACAGAAATCGCTCGATGAATCTCGCCATCGGCCTCGAAATAGCGGAAGAGGATGACTGCATCGGCTAGATAACTGGTGTCGACGGGTGTAATCATCGAACGCCCGATCATACCATGCTGAGCGACAACCAAGAACGTCACGATCCCCTGACTGCCGAGATAATGCAGAATATCGTGGATTTGGATGGGCAGGAATTTCTCGTGGGGCATGGAATTTAGGTAGCCATTGAGGCTGTCTATCAGCACCACCGACGTGCGTCGCCCCTGGCTATCCACTGCGGTGGCTTCTCGAACAAGCGTCGCGAACTCGTTCGGTGTGATCTCACCGGCTCGTAGATGACGAATTTCGATCAGACCTTCATCGATCATTTCCTGAAGCGGAAAACCCATTCCGTGTGATCGTGTTAGAAGAATTTGCTCGCTTTCTTCGAACTCGAATAGCACCGCACGTTCACCACGTTTGGCAGCTTCCACCGCAAACTGAACCCCCATCGACGATTTACCCACACCGGCAGGGCCAAGCAACAATGTGCTCGCCCCTTCCATCAGACCACCTCCGAGCAGGGTATCGAGTTCTGGAAGACCGCTACCGATCTTTCGTCCTTCCAAGGTCGATGATTTTGGTGACGCAAACGATCGCGGAAACACCTGAATCCCACCACGGGCAAGCAGGACATCATGGGCTCCACCGACAAAGTCGGATCCCCGATGCTTGACGACACGCAGATACCGTCGCTCGTTCCCGTAGTCCATCAACCGCTGTTCCAATCGGATGACGCCATGGGCCAGGCTTTGGAGTTGCTGGTCTTCCCCCCCAGATTGATCATCCAACAGCAGCGTCGTGCATTTGCGTCCGACCAGAAACTGTTTAATGGCCAGGATTTGCCGTCGATACCGTAACGCACCTTGCGAAAGCAACCGCATTTCCGATAGAGAATCGAACACGATGCGATTCGGCTTGAGCACCTCGATTCGCTTTTGGATACTTCCCACGGTGTCCCCGAGTTCGACTTCCGCAGGCTCGAACATCGTGTACTGAACACGTCCAATCTCGTCATCGTGGTCAAGCAACTCGTGGATTTCGATGCCATCGAGCGACCAACCGTGAGATCGAGCCACCTCGACCAACTCTTGCTTGGTTTCCGAAAGCGTCACATAGATGCCGCGTTCACCTGCGTCGCGGCCAGCGAGCAAGAATTGCAGACCCAACGTGGTTTTTCCCGTGCCGGGAGTTCCTTCAATCAGGTACAGCCGATCCGCTGTGAGACCGCCGTGCAGAATACTATCGAGTGCTCGAATCCCGGTCGTGACTCGGTGTCGCTCGCCATCAACTCGGTGTTCCACTCTTCGATCCTTGAATAGGGCCGCATTCGACAAGCCGTCGCGCACGGCAATAAATCAGGGCGAACCCTTTCGAGAACTATCTGCCGCCGAGTGACCGCAACCAACTCCGCCGCTTCAACTCAGGATAACGAAAGAGCCTAGGACGGTAAATGATGAAGAGTGATGAGCAGGGAACGGCCTCCACCGGGTCACCGATCCCATGAACCTGGCCGAACGACTCCATTTCAGGGCACAAGGGGCGGCAGGAACATCCCAGGGAATCATCGGGTTCGGCGTGTAGCATCGATCAAATGGGAAAGCCACCCAACTCCGTTAGCGGCGTTGGATGGCCAAGTGCCAGCAGAACGATTACTACAACAAGACTGTCAACAACTCGGATCAGTCGGCCGGCTTCACATCCGGATTCTCGTCAACGGTTTTGGTTTCTTCATTGGACTTGGCATCTTCGTTATCTTTCGCACTACCGTCTGGGTTTGTCCCATTATTTGCCGAAGCATCATCCGGCTGACTCTCCGTTTCAGCCGGACGCGTATCTTCTTTGGAGTCCCCGCATCCTGAGAACCCGATGAGCGAAACTACAAACAGAGCAGCTAAAAGACTACGGAACATCGCATCAACCTCCTATTGTGTGACTTTGTGCAGGAAACACTCCGTGCAACTTTTGTATTCGACTATTCAACTTGGGACCATGTTAGCTTTTGAGCAGAACATGAAACGCGAATTATCCACAGATACGACTTTGGTATTACTCATTGAGAAAAGCCATCGTCCCACTCGGTTCTCTATTTCAGAGACACATAGTATGGAACGATGGCATGTTCACGAAGTTCTCTCGTGTTACTCAGCAGACTTCTTTCGACTAGCGTCGTATGTCGTCGTTACTTCTTCGGCACTGACAGAGTTATCAAGCCCTTCACTATCGAGTTGTGCTTTCACAATGTGCTCACCACTATCCTCGGTATCGACAGTGATCATCCACTCGGCAGTATCGCCAGCTTCTAATTCTTTGACGGCACCAAGAGCCAAGTTCTGGCCTTCCGATTTGACCTTAGTCGGACCATCAGAAGACTTGTAGGTCAAACCTTCAGGTAGTTCGAGTTTGACTTGAACATTCTCGTCGGCATACTCACCTTGGTTTTTAACACGAATGCGATAGGTCACAGGATTACCGACAGCGATAACGTCACTTGTATCGACAATAGACAACCGAAGACTCGTAATCTTCACCACGCGGCTAGACAACTTGCTAGACGCTTCGGCAACAGCCATTTCCTTGTCTTGTGCACAGTAGGAGACAGCCTTGGCATCCACTGTGATCTCACCCTTTGATTCGGAATCGAGGGTAACAGTTACCGTTTCTTCCGCACCTGCATCAAGATCACCAAGACGATAACGATAAGACTTGCCACCCTCACGTGCGTCGCCATTTCCAGCGCTCGTGAACTTAGCTTCATCATTCGCAGCAATAGTTAGATAGGTGTTGAGTGCTTTAGTATCAGAAGTATTCTTAACAGTGACATTGAACTCGCCACCTTCACCGGCTTTAATCATTCGAGGCCCGGCAACGTCGACATCAAGTTCTGGAGCAATGACCTTGGTCGTCACTGTTTCCGACTGATTTGTTTCACCATTCCGTTGTTTAACAGTCGCGCGACCACTATATTCGCCAGCCTTCATCGTATGGACGGATGCCACATACGTCTGCGATTTGCCAGCTTCTAATTCTTCAACGCGGAATTCAAGAGATTTCTTACCACTCTCGGTCAGAATGCCTTCGGGCAACTCATCGGTAATCACGAAATCGCGTGCGGTCCCCGAACCAGTATTAGTCAGTTTGTAACGGTACTCGAACAGCTCGCAGACACCGACGGTTTCAGGTCCGGACTTCGCGATTTTCACTTTAGGATTAGTCACATTGACGGCCAAGCAGAACGTCTCTTCATAGCGAACTGCAAAGCAGTGTTCGACAGAGCCGGTTTTTGTGGCCACAGCAGTGACCGCCAGCTCGCTCGATTTACCGGGAGCGAGTTTGCCGATGTTCCAGACACGGTTCTCACCATCATTATTGGAGCTACTAACGTCTTTTGGTTCGGTGCTTTCTACGTCGACTGATTTGCCATTCACTTGAACTAGTCGAACATTAGTCAGCGTGACGTTCTCAGAGACATTCTTAAGCCGAGCACGGTAGACATACTTTTGACCAGACCGAACTGCCTTGGGTACAGCCACCGTTAGTTCAAGCAACTCGCCCCCAGCCGGGATCGCGATTGTCTTGCCCTCATCGAGTGAAACATCGATGGTCTTCAGTTGATTCGAGCTGTTCGTTTCAGATTTCTGCTTCTTAGTTTTTTCCTGAGACGACTTTCCATCCTTCTGTGCGAAACTTGCTGTGGGGCACAGCAAAGCGATTGCTAATGCTAGTGTTGTGAGGGGTCGTGTCATGTTCTCTATCCTTCGCTACGTTTGAACAAAATGAGCCGGCTTACCCTGTCCAACTCTGAAATCCGTGGATGTCTCGCAGCGACGTGCAATCATTGTGCCCGTTAGACCGTTTATGGGCAGGACTTTAAGAAAAGGTACGATATAGCTCAATTTTGCAGTGAATCCTTTTTTCGCTCGGACGACTCGCTGGGTATATGACGGCCAGGTTGGTTTCTGAGCACCCATCGCCACCGGCTATCACCCGCTACTCGCAGATACTAGGCTTTGGACTCGAAGCCTATTAAGAGCACGCCCACGAAAGAATTTGAGAGCGCATTAACGATCGACAAAGACAACCCAATGCCACGAGTTTCTATTGGGCGCAAGGACAGAGCGCGATATCCGTCGTCGTGCCTAAGATGCATGTTCTGTCTTAATCAGACTTGCTGATCGATGCGATCCATCTGAATCGAGTGGTCGCTGTTGAACACGATGTTCTTTGCCAGTGGGAACTGATGCGAGCGACTCTCGAGAAAGTGCATGAAGTAACCCGCTGTGTTCGGGAAGACCACCAAATCACCCACTGCAACTCCCTGTTCGAACTGCAAGCGGCGGAGAGACAAAAGTTCTGATTCTGTGCAATACGCACCGACTAAGTATCCGTCGATTCTGTTAGTCCGATCCGCGGTCGGATCTGGTACGAGAAGCGGATCGACCAAGAAGTCATCACTGCTTGTTCGACACTGCGTACGGTTCATCGCAAGACCAATGAACCAGTCACCAGCGGTATGTCGTTTCCGAAAAACGACCTCGGCGATCGTCATGCCACAACCATCAAGCACACTGCGGCCAGGTTCACAGCGAAGCTGCAATGAACGGTCGGCAATCGACTTGGCAACACTGGAATCTTCGCAGGGAGCATCAAGGATTTTCGCGAGCCATCGACTTTGTATCAGCTTTTGAAAAAACGGATAGGTGTTTCGCCGCCCATGGACTTCATTCTCTATGACCGAAAAGCCAAGTCCATGGTTACGGTAGGTGAGCGGAATTCGTTCACCCAGCAATGCCTCCTGGTGGGCATTATGAAAATTCGTCCACTGCAACTCATCATTCAGATAAGACATCGGGACACCGCCGCCGATGTCGAGGAACTGAATTTCGTGACCGTGTGATCGAAGCTGATCAATCAACGGAAGACACTGTTGAATTGCGGATACACGTTCGTCAGCTGAGTAGCCATCAAGATGAAAATGAAGACCATCGAGGGACACACGACCGTCCGCGAACTGCTCCTCGTGACTTTGAAGAAACTCGAGTACCTCGGAAACATCAATCCCGAACCGAGAGTGAAGTGAGTGTTGTCCGTGTTGAAATCCGCTAACACGAAGCGCAATCGACACGTTGCTCTCATGGTTTTCGATCACACGACTCAGTTGACGGAACTCATCGCAATTGTCGATCGCAATTGTCGTTCGCTGGCGAACACACTCCGCCAGCAGTTCCTCGGTTTTAATCGCTGCGGTGCAAATCACATCCGAGCCATGAACTCCGCTTTCCGTAACTTGCTGCAACTCTTGAAGACTGGCGACATCAATACCCGCTCCACAACGACTAGCTGCATCAACAAAGGCAAGACATTTGTTAGCCTTCCGTGCAAAGTAGACTCGAAAGTCGAGGTTCCGTTCACTAGCAACGGTGTTCAGCTGCTCGATGTTCCTAACGAGTGGGGGGGGATGAATGATATTTAAAGGCGATCCATATTCCTTGACCCAATCGTGAAGGCGACTATCGATCAGGATTTCCTCCATCCAAGGTTCGAGCCGTGCATCTAATGGAACAACTCCGCGACAGTTTGTGCGGAGGCTACGAACTTGGTCTTTCTCTGAACTAACTAAGATGTCATTCATAAGTCTGAAGTCAACGTTGCGACCGTTTTCGCGGCCCAGTTTTCGATATGTGGATGCATCCGTCGGCTGAGGGTGTCATTGCCTAAGACACACCCCTCGGTAGTGCGACCAAAAATGGCTAGGCGTGGCGGTGTTTCACCCGTCTTCGACTGAGGACACCCGGCCGAATCAATCTCGATCCCAGTAAACCGATTCAGCGGCCGAATTTCACTGTTATCGAGAAGTTTTGATAAGGGTCCGTTCGGAGCAGGGGCGTTTGCAGCCGGAATGACGGCGTTAATGATGACATCAAAGTCATCCTGATTCTGCATGCCATTTGGGGAAGCGACATACTGCAGATCAACAATGCCAGCCTCGATCAAAGCGACAATCCGGGCTAAGTTTTCAGCGGGCGGTCCGTAGGCAATTCGCTCCATCTCTGTGGCAACAGGCTGGAACTCCTCCCATGCATCCTCTGTCAGTCCTCCGTGACTAACCAGCTCGATAAGAGCGGGATAAAGGTGACGCCAAGCTTCCGCTAGTGCCCATGCAGGCGTGGGAGGACTTTCGCCATGCGCGACCGCGATAGACCGTTGTATTTCATCGAGGGCACGACGCGGTGTGAAGGCATTCGTTCGCCAATCATCCCACCAAACTTGCACATTTCCTTCTGATTCCATCGTATCAAGAACCCGTTCTGCTGCGTTTAAGATTGGCCGCAAAATGTCGGCGTGAAATCTCGTTTTGCAGACTGGTTTTGGCAAGGTCCCGAGTAATTTGCGACCTGTTTCCCAGATTTCGTCGACCTGCCGGGGAATATCCAGTCGTGAACGGATTGGCTTTGCTAACATCGGCCGGCCTGTCCGCGAGAACGGACAGAGGACCCGTGGTTCATCGCCAGAGGCGTGATAAATGAACCCATTCCCTGACGCTTCAAACCGACCGCCTCGACCTTCGGTCAATGACAAAGCGGCATCGATCCAAGTTAGTCCGAATCCTCGCACAGCGACGGAACAGCCACGCGGCACACGTTCTGGTGAAAGTTTTTCCCGGACAGGAAAAACACTTGCGATGTACTGTTGATTTGCAAGAGGTTTGATCGCGGATTGACTACAGTGCCAGCCCTCATGCCCAATCGCCAGCACGACTTCGTCGACGTCCATCACCTCATTCGCGGTGCGTACACGCCAACCTTGGCCAACACGTGTGATGTCGGTAACTTGTTCCTGACGATGCACGACATCTGCAAACTGAGTGGTTCTCCGCAAGACATGTTGAAAACAATCATGAAGGTATTCACCCACAATCGACCGCGGTGCATACCCCTGGGGCGAACCGTATTCGGGATAGCGAAGCGCTAACCAGTTCGTCAGGTTGAGTTGCTCGGGTGAGCGATGAGGGTCGTCGATCCAGGCATCGATAAACTGCGTGGCGAAGTTCATTCGCAAGTGTCGCGGCTGATCGAGCGCGTACACAACTCCAGCACCAGGATGCGGGCTGGGTTCGAAGATAACAATCTCCAACCGTCTGGGCATTTCGGAGTTCGGTAGATCGCCCTCATCGCGAAACCGCTGCTCTTCCACAAAGTGCGTGCCGTATCGACCGCTTTGGCGTCTCACCAATTCTTGACTGAGAGAATCGAGGCAATACAGTCCACGCGGACCGCATCCTACAATGGCAATGCGGTAAGATTCTCGACGAAGTGAATCAAGCCGCGAATCGTCAACGCCAACCGTCATGACAGAGTTCAGCCCATTCACGATGCCACCGTCGAATGTTGTCTTCCCGCGGGTTCGGAACGAGCGTTCGCGAGTGTATTAACCTCAACCGGCCCGACGGTGCAGTCAACCGAAGTAACCCGTTCCTCAATTTCGTGCGGTGATGCGCCCACGACTGTTGCGACCCATTGATCATCGAAAACCGTGTCGAGGTAACGGGTTCCGGAGTCGTGCAAGATTGCTGCACATCGCGACCCGGCTAGCCGGTCCTGTAGCGATCGGACCGTCTCGAGTACACCACCGGCCGACCCACCGACCAAGACGGCTTCACGTTGAGCTGCTCGCCGACAACCGACGACGCAGTCGAGATCGGTCACACGAATAATGCGATCGAAAGTTTGATTGCGTGCCAAAGACGGCTCACGTCCGGCACCAAGCCCGGGAATCTTCCGTCGTCCGGGTTTGCCACCGAACAACACGCTACCAACCGCATCCACTGCGACAACCTGTGTCTTACGGCCACGTGACTGTAGATAGTTTCGACAACCCTGAGCCGTCCCAGTGCTACTCGTCGCGACGAAGAGGTAATCGATGTCGCCATCGAGCGCTTCGTCGATCTCGCGGATTGTTCCCAACTCGTGGGAAATCGGGTTCTGCGAGTTCGCGTACTGGTTCGGCCAAAAGCTGTTCGGTGTTGTTTCCAACAACTCCCAAACACGAGCTAAGCGTGCAGTCAGAAAATCGCCTTCGACCGGCTCGGTCACTAGTTCGATTTCGGCCCCGAGTGCTCGCATGATTGCGACATTCTGCGATTGTGCGTTGGGATCGACGACACAGATCAATCGCAATCCGTGATAACGACACGCCTGAGCCAAACCAATTCCCATATTGCCGGAAGACGATTCCACAATCGTCGTTCCCGCACGGACCTCACCGCATTCGATTGCCGCTTCGAGCATCTGTCGCGCAGGCCGGTCCTTCGCGCTGCCACCAGGATTGCCGTATTCCAGTTTCGCGAAAAGCTCGATATCGCTCCGGTCAAGATAACGACGAAATTGAACGAGTGGCGTATTGCCGATAGCGTCGAGAATACCGTCGGTTGCCTGGCCGCGTGCATTTATGCGAGAGTGATCATGTGCCATGTTTGATTCACGGAAGTGGGTATATAAAAGCGTCCGTTACAAGATCGTCCGGTGACGTCAAAGTCGCTGCGACATCGACCGACACGAAATGTTTGCGGATGCTGAGTTGTTTTCGTGAATCCCGCTAATGCAGATGGTGTGCCACTTCGCTGATAAAGCCGTGATGGTGATTCTGCCTTACGTTTAACGCAGAAATTCGCTGATAAATCACGGTGTGCCTTTGGCAATTTGGAACCGATGTGACCAAGCCGGTTGTTTGGCGATCACGCCCATTCAGGTGATTTCGTCGAGTGCGTAACAGCACGGGATCGATTCTTTCTTGCTGTCATTGGACAAACACGGCGTGGAAAACGATGGTGGATTCGCCATTGTCGAGACGTCGATTGCGTACCAGCACACGCAGCTGCAACGTGGAACGGTGTCACGCTTTCGACGATGGCACTGACGGTACTTTATGCCCGACGCTAGCGGCGATGACCTGTGACTTTTCGGAGCGGCGACGAGCAACAAACACCCGCGAGGTGTATGACCGCTGATCAAAAGCGTGAAGCGGGAGGGGGTCAGGCGGTTGGAGTCACTCTGGGACTTGGATAAACGCCGTCATGCATAAAAACAGCCGCCGAACGATTCGTGAAAGTTCACCTTGAAAAGTGAACTCTCCGCGAACAGTGCGGCGGCAGATTGGCGATGGATCAGACCGATTTACAGTCTTCTTTGATTACCGACCTCCGTGAGCCGGAAGCCGGTACGCGCAAAATGAAACTGCTCTCGATCAACCGATGATCGGTCAGATGAACGGTGTTACTCCGGGGATTGCCACGGGTGGCTCGGGCAGCGGTGCGTCCCAATCGTAGGTGTCGGGGCCGAGTTTCTCTTTGGAATTGAGACACTGTTCCCAAGTCAATGTTTTGCCGGTATAGGCAGCCATACGTCCGGCGATACCCATCAGCGAACTTTTCGCCATGTATTCGCCGTTGTTGAGGATTTCCCCGCGACGAAGAGCGGCGTACATGGCGTCATGCTCGAGTTGATGCATCACGGTACGTTTCGGTTTCATTTGGAAACTGTTCTCGCCGGTAATCCGGTAAGCACGAACGTCGCAAACGCCTTTCGAGCCCAACGCGATGACGCTGTTTTCGTTGCTGCATCCGGGAGCTTGGCGAGTTTGAGCGTAAACTCGTTTTCCATCGCCGTATTCGAAAGTCACAGCGAAGTGATCGAAAATATGACCGAACTCTTTCCCGGTGCGAGATTGCCGACCGCCGGTCGCGGAGATTTTTGTGGGATACTCATCCCCTAATAACCACGCGACGTTGTCCAATTCATGCACAAATTGTTCGGCCATGAAGTCGCTGCTGAGCCACGTGAAGTAGTACCAGTTGCGAAGTTGGTACTCCATGTCGGTCCAGCCTTCTTGTCGCGGTGTATTCTTAACACCACCGTTGAACCGCTGGGTAACGACGCTGGAGATGTCTCCGAGAGCCCCTTCTTGAAGCATCTTGACCATTTCAATCATGTTGGTGTCGTATCGCCAACATAACCCGGAAAGGACGGTCAGATTCTTCTTCTTCGCGAGTTCTGTGGTTTCGAGCACGCTGCGAACGCCCGGGGCATCCACGGCGACGGGCTTCTCGACGAACATGTGCTTGCCAGCTTCAATCCCGGCTTTGAAATGAGCAGGGCGGAAGTGCGGCGGAGTCGCTAGGCACACCAAGTCGACGTCGGCTTCCAACAACTGCTTGTAAGCATCGAAGCCGACAAATTGTTGTTCCTTCGGCACATCGACGCGATCTGCGACGTTCGTGGACTTGATCGCTTTCAGGCTGCGGTCCAATTGGTCTTGGAAAACGTCTGCCATCGCGACCAGCTTGGTGTAGCCGTCCGCGCGAAGTGTTTGGACGGCGGCGCCAGTTCCGCGTCCGCCACAACCGACAAGACCCACTTTAATCTGATCCGAGCCTGCCGCGTGAGCGGAACGCAAAGTGACCGAGTCGAAAGCCGCTACAGCACCCACAGCG
Organism: Thalassoroseus sp.; assembly: GCF_984380535.1. NCBI lineage: Bacteria > Pseudomonadati > Planctomycetota > Planctomycetia > Planctomycetales > Planctomycetaceae > Thalassoroseus > Thalassoroseus sp. Next base: position 19,909 of record NZ_CFHRBF010000020.1, on the reverse strand, counting down.
GCAGCCGTCTTGACGAAGGTTCGACGAGACGGTGAGTGCCCGGCCGAAGGAGACGTAGATTCTGACATGTGGAAAACCATCCTTTCAAGGTGCCCGATTATCGAAACCGAGCGAAAAATTGTTCCCTAAACCGGCCAAGTCGAATTGACCTGTTGTCATTTCATTGGAAAAGAACAGCCAATAGATTCGGCAGATGACAGTTTAGGAGGAAAGCGCAACACAACAGCGGCTTTTGATTCTAAGCACGACCGGCGGCCAAACACAAACCCGTACGAGAGAAATTGCCGAGTTCATCGGTCGGTTGCGTCTTCAAAATAGCTGAGCACCTTCTCCAACGGCACGCCCCACAAATCTGCCAAGAGCAACGGGCCGCCGACACCAAGTTTGTTCAGAATGTTCGCTGGTACATCGAGTGCAATCGCCAACTGCGTTTGCCAATCCGAAGGCCAACCAATGAACTGGCGTTGCGCTGCGGAATGATCGTATCGCCGTCGTCGATGCGACGTCATGGCTTCGAACGCATTCACGCGAGAATCTTCCGTGATCGCCCCGTCTTCGATGTCGAGTCGTATGAAATACACCACGATCGGCAACAGATCGGGATCGGACAAAACCGTGATCAATCGGAGCGTTTCCCCGATCGGTATTCCCAATTCGGCAGCGGTGCAGTCTCCGTGCCAAAGTGCTTCGACCAATCGCCGACTACCGCGACGCAATTGCCCTGCCCGATCGACTACAAAGTAGGAAAGTTTCATGCCATTGCGCATCTTTCCAATTTCACTCGACCCACGGAACCAAACGTCGCCCACTCGGTATAGGCTGAGTATACCGAAATCGACCGGATGATGCCGAATGAATTCGAGGTTCTCAAGAAATGCCGTGAGCACGCACGAAAAAATGCGTGAAAAGTCTTGCAAACTCTCCACGCATGTCAATGAAAAATCGATCAATAGGTTTCGAAGAGACTGAGTTGTGATTTTCTGCATTCATGGTGGCCGCGAAGGAGTTACCCGATGCGACCCCCATGAACTAGAAACCACGATGTTCAATCGTCATTCGTGTTAGACGACGAAGTCGGTAAAGACGAGGCGATTCTTGCCGGTGATCGGATCCCAGAAGAACAGGCCATCGGTGATGGCAGTGCTTGGGGTTTCGATCGTCACAGGACTCAACTGCGGGAAGTCGCCGTTGATCAGTCCGGTGGCTACCGGGGAATCGTTCAGAGTGTAACTGGACCCATCTCCGTCGTTGACAAACAGTCGGTTCCGACCACTCGTGAAATCGCGTGCAAAGACATCGATCAAGGTATCGCCGTCGACATCGGCAATCACGATTTGCGAGAAGTCGTTGCCGTTAAGGGCGTTTTGAGCGATGACATTGGTGAAGACCATGTCTTGAGCCGATTCCACCCCGGAAGTGACCACGCTGAAGGTGACCAGTCGGTTCCTCCCGCTATTGAGATTGACGAAGAACAAATCCATGACGCCGTTGTTATCGAAGTCCCCAAGTTTGACGTCTTCGAAATCGTTGCCGTTAATCGCCGTGACGTTGATCACATTCGTCTGAACTTCGCCAACTTCCGTATCGGCCGCTGGTGTCACTGGGGTGAGATGCACGAGGCGGTTGCGTCCGGTCGTCGGATTCCAGAAGAACAAGTCATCGGCGCCGCCGTCGTCCAAGTCACCGGCGACAACTTCTGAGAAATCGTTACCGTTGATCGCGGTCTGCGGAACCACGTTGTCTTCGATGACACCGGTGATCGTTAACGGCGTTGTCACGTTGTCAACGTCAAAGTGAACCAGCCGGTTCTTGCCTGAGACGGGATCCCAGAAGAACAAATCGTCATTCGGATCGCCATCGAAATCACCGGAAACGAGTTGCGAGAAGTCGTTGCCGTTGATGGCGGCTGGCGTGATGGGATTCGTGATGATTGTGCCATCGCTAAGAACGATTCGGTTCTCGCCGGAGATTGGGTCCCAGAAGAACAAGTCATCGTTGCCGTCACCACCGGTCACCAATTGCACGCCATCGAAATCACCTTCGACCACCCGCGTGTATGGGCCGTTGATTGCAAGAGGATCAATAAACGGTTCATCGAATGCGTCGAGCAGGTCACCGGGATCGCCGAAAAGGCTTTCCAATGCACCGATGTCGACACTTCCGCCCAGCACTCGTGGGAAGCCGATTCCGCGTTGGTCGGTCGCGGAATTCACGAAGGAATTGCTACCGGTATTGACCGCGGGGCTATTCATCACCAATGCGTGCGTGAAGGTTGGTCCGCCGTTGTTGGCCAGAGTCGTGTCGAGCACTGTCGCCAACCCGCCAGTGATTCCGACGATGTTATTGTTGTTGCCGTTCGTGATGCCGGAAGTCCCTGCATCCCCAATCAAGTTATTGGCACTAGCGGCGTTGACGGCCCCATCGAGATCGTCATCCGCTCCGCTACCGATTGTGTTGCCTGCGACAATCGTATTATTCAACGTTGTCGTTGCGGTGGCCTCGGTGAAGATACCACCGCCGGTGCCCATCGCATTGTCGTCAAAGTCGGCGATGTTGAGCACGATGGTGGCGTTGGTGATCGTCACTGTGCCGTTGGCATTGTTGAAGATACCCCCGCCGCTGCCATCGGTGTCGTTCCCGGAGATCGTGCTGTTGCCGATCGTAGTTGTGGCAGCGAGTGCGGCCCCCCCGTTGTGAATCGCCCCACCGGACGTAAACCCTGTGTTCCCACTCAGCGTGCTACAGTTGACGATGAGCGTTCCGTTCTGGTTGTAGATCCCGCCGCCTTCGTCATCGGCGGAGTTGCTTTCGACGGTGGTTGTTTCGACCGTCAATGTTCCGGTGCCGATCCACAAACCACCACCATCGGCCGCAGCATCGTTGCCGAAGACCGTGCTTTCGCGGAGCGTCACATTGGCGGACGCTGCGTGCAAGCCGCCCCCACTACCGGGATTCGGTGTCCCGGAAGTAAGATCGTTGTTGATCAGTTGAACGCCGGTCAGGGTGACGGTTCCAGCGATGACTTCGATCCCACCCCCAGCACGGTTGGCCGTGTTGAAAGTGATCATCGTGTTGTCGATCGTGACGGTACCATCCGTCGAGAGAATCCCACCACCACTGCCGGCGGTGCCATCAGCGTCGTTGAACTGGATTGTCGCGTCATCGATATCCAAAGTTCCGCCGTTATTGAAGATCCCTCCACCGCCCTCGTCGGCAGCATCGCCACTTGCGATGTTGTTAGCGATCATGGTTCCGTTCTGGACGATCAGAGTCGCCCCGATGTTGTTCCACAGACCGCCACCTTCAGACCCGGCGGTGTTGCCGGAGACCGAACCACCGGAGATGGTCACTGTCGTTGGCGTGGTCATGCCCATGTTACCGTCGCCGGTAATATGCAAGCCGCCCCCGTTGCCAGGATTCGACAGCAATCCGTTGCCGGTCAAGTCATCGTCGGAAACATCATTGCCGTCCAGCGTGACGTCGGTCAGCGTGACCGTCCCAGTGACGATTTCGATCCCGCCACCGGCTCGGACAGCTTCGTTACCGCTGATCTCGGTATTCGAAATTGTCACCGTGCCGTCGACAGAGAAGATCCCACCACCGCTGCCGGCTGCACCATCGGCGATGTTTCCGGAGATCGTCCCTCCGGTGATCGTCAACGTACCACCATCGTTGAAGATCCCGCCACCACCATTGGTCGCGTCGTCACCGCTGGCGACGTTACTCGAGATGGTCGTCGCCATGCTCATTGCGGCGATCGGAACCGGTTCGCCGAAGATGAAATCGTCCATGACGACCAAGTCTTCGGTGCCGCCCTGGGTGATGTCATCGTTGCCCATCGCCAGGTTTCCGTTGCCCGAAGTAATTCGGACCGAAGCCACGACGGGTGCATCGAAGGTGAGGCCGGTGAACGATAGACTTCCATCACCTGCGGTCGCCAACACCATTCGAGTGTCCAGCACATTGCCATCGACATCGAGATACTCGATCATCGTGGAATCAGCGAGATCGACATCCGAGAAGACCGCTCCGAAGCCAGTTACTGCGGCTGGAATGTCGGTTCCGGGAATGAAGAAGTTGATCGTGACAACATTACTGCCAATCGGCGTAAACAGACGCTCAGCAGAGAATGCGGAGAAGTCGGTCGTGTAGTTGGTGTTGATATTGCCGAACTCAACCTCGGTTCCACTGGCGTTGGTCGCACTGAGTTGGAACCCGGTACCCGGCGTGGTGAATTCGACACCGCGGGCTCTTGGGGAGAAGTTCGCGTTGAAGAAGTCACCCGGGAAGGAGTTGGGTGCTGAGACACCATCCGGGGCGGCGTCCCAGTTGATTTGCCGTCGACCGGGATTTTGTGACCCCGGTGTGTTGGAATTCAGCGTTCCCAAGTCGGTTCGGAATTGATCGACGGTCGCGGTGATACTTGCAGCATCGGCACCGGTTGCTTCGCGAATCGTCGAGACGGCACCGGTGACGACGTTGCCACCCACGGTCAGCGTGCCGGTTGCAGAGTTCCACAGACCACCACCTTCGGATTCCGCGGTGTTCCCAGTGACTGTCCCGCCGATCACATTGACGGTCGCGTCTGCGGTGACGTGCAAACCGCCACCGTTGCCGGGAGCGGCGACGGCGATGGATCCACCTGCGACCGAGACGTCGTTGTTCGACAAGCCGGTATTGGAGATGTTCACCAGACCCGAGACGACTTCGATTCCGCCACCGGCTCGGACGGCTTCGTTGCCGTCGATCGTGGCGTTCGCAATGGTCACCGAACCACCGACCGAGAGAATCCCACCACCACTACCGGCCGTTAGACCCATCCCGGACGCACCGTCCGCGATGTTGTTTGTGATCTCCACCGTCGCGGTGGTGCCGTTGACGATCAACGTTCCACCGTTGTTGAAAATACCACCGCCCCCTTGGAGGATCGAAGTGTCACCCGAGGCATCAGCATTCCCGCTGGCGGTGTTGCCGTCGATGATCGTGCCGTTTTGGACGATCATTGTTCCGGTTGCAGAGTTCCACAGACCGCCACCCTCGGCGGCCGCATTATTGTTGGCCATGGAACCGCCATCGATCACCACGAGTGCATCCGCGGTGACATGCAGACCACCACCGTTGCCGGGAGCTGGTGTGCCAGCGTTTCCGGCGACATCGTTCATTTCGATTGTGGTGTCAAAGATTGCAACGTCGCCCGCGATGATTTCAATCCCACCACCAGCGCGATTCGCGTTGTTGCCTGAAATCAGGGCATTATCGATGGTGACTTCGCCACCAATGCTCATGATCCCACCACCACTCCCATTGGCACCGGTCGCATCGTTACCGGTGATTTCAACGGCCGTCATCGTGCCATCGATCGTCAGCGTTCCGCCGTCATTGAAGATCCCGCCTCCCCCTTGGAAGAGTGTCGGGTCAGTCGATCCGTCGGCTGCACCTTCGGCGAGGTTGCCATCAATGATCGTGCCGTTTTGGATGATCAGAGTTCCTGTGCTGGAATTCCACAGCCCACCGCCTTCGGCGGCGGCTTCGTTCCCGGTGACCGAGCCACCGTCAATTGTGACAGTCGCCGCACCAGTGATGTGCAAGCCGCCCCCGTTACCGGGATTTGGAGTCGTTGCGGTTAAGCCCAACCCATTGACGTCATTGTTGATCAAGTTAACGTCGGTCAGGGTCGCTGTCCCGCCGCTTTGTTCGATTCCACCACCGGCGCGGTTGGCACTGTTCAAACTGATAGTCGTTGTGTCGACCGTTACAGTTCCACCGAGACTGAGAATCCCACCCCCACTACCGGAGGTTCCATCGGCTTCGTTGAACGAGATCGTCGCATTGTCGATATCGAGCGTACCGCCGTTGTTGAAGATCCCACCACCGCCGTCATCGGCGGCATCGCCACTGGCGAGATTGTTGGAAATCGACGTGCCGTCAATGGTCATGGTGCCGGAACCGTTCCACAACCCGCCACCTTCAAGAGCGGCGACGTTGCCATCCACGAGGCCACCAGCGATGTTGACATCTCCATCACCGGTCACGTGCAAACCGCCACCGTTTCCGGGAGCGGCGACGGGCGTGGTACCGACCGGAGCCATGATGTCCACACCAGCACTGTTGTTTAGCAGGGAGACGTCAGTCAAAGTCGTCGTCGTTCCGGCAGTGCTCTCGATCCCACCACCAGCGCGGTTGGCGACGTTGCTGCTAATCTCCGCATCAGTGATCGTTATGGTTCCCATGGCATCGTTCAAGATCCCACCGCCGCTGCCACTGGTTCCGTCGGCGGCGTTGTTGGAGATCGTCGTGGTGGCACCGGTGATGATCACGGTACCGCCGGCGTTGAAGATCCCACCCCCACCGTTGTCGGCGTCGTTACCGCTCGCAACGTTGCTATCGATGACAGTTCCGTTTTGGATGGTCATCGTGCCAGTGCCGTTCCAGAGGCCACCGCCTTCGGAAGCGGCAACGTTATTGGAGACGGTTCCACCGTCGATGGTGACATCGCCATCACCAGTGACGTGCAAACCGCCACCGTTGCCAGGGTTGGCGACGGGCGTGCTGCCGACCATTGACATGATGTCCACGCCTGCACTATTGCCATCGAGAGTCACGCTGGTGAGCATTGTCATCGTGCCGGCCGTCGCTTCGATCCCGCCACCAGCACGGTTCGCGACGTTACTCATGATGGTCGCGTCGTTGATACTGAGGGTTCCCATCGCGTCATTGAAGATCCCGCCACCGCTGCCGCTGGTTCCGTCGGCGGAGTTGTTGGAGATCGTCACCGTCGCCATCGAACCGTCGATGGTCAATGTTCCACCGGCGTTAAAGATCCCGCCCCCACCGTTGGTCGCGTCGTCACCGCTCGCGGTATTGGCGGTAATGCCAGTGTTGTTTTGAATGGTGGCTACCGTGCCGGCGGAGAACCACAACCCGCCCCCTTCGGAAGCGGCCGCGTTATCCTGCACGAGGGAGTCGTCAACCGTCAGGTTGGCGATGTCACCGGTGGTGTGCAGACCGCCTCCGTTCCCCGGACCGGCACCAGTCCCGGTTGCCGAGTTACCGGTCAACATGATCGAAGTCAGAGTGACCGTGTCCGCTTCGACAATTTCGATCCCACCACCGGCACGGGTCGCGGTGTTGTCGCTGATGGTCACGCTGGTGATGTCGATCGTGGCCATGCTACCGCCGATCGCCAGAATCCCACCGCCGGAACCGAAGTCGGCTCCAGTCGCCATATTGTTGGAGATCGTGATCCCGTTCGTACTGCCGTCGAGGATCAAGTCGCCGCCGTCACTGAAGATCCCGCCGCCGCCTTGCAGATCGGCGGCCGAAGAGGCTGAGGGATCGGCGTTGCCGAAGGCGGTATTGGAATCGATCAGGATCGAACTGAGGGTGTCATCGAGCGAGAGTGTACCGGTTGCGGAGTTCCACAAACCACCACCTTCCGCGGCGGAGTTGTTTTGGATTGTGCCTCCGCTAATAGTCACCAGGCCGTCGCCGGTGATGTGCAAACCACCGCCGTTGCCGGCTCCGTTGGTTGCAGCGTCGCCACCGATGCCGAGAGCCATGTTCCCATCAGAGGCCGTCGCGCCACCCAGTGTGACGTTGGTCAGTGTGACGTCCGTACCGCCAGTGGTTTCGATCCCGCCGCCGGCACGGTTCGCGGTGTTGCCACTGATGGTGGCGGTGTCGATATCGACAATCCCCATCGCATCGTTGAGAATCCCGCCCCCGCTCCCGGCATTACCATCGGCGGTGTTGTTGGTGATCTCGACGGCCGCCATCGTGCCATCGATGTTCAGCGTGCCACCGGCGTTGAAGATCCCACCACCGCCGTTGTCGGCATCTGCGCCGCTGGCGGTGTTACTATCAATGACGGTTCCGTTCTGAATGGTCATCGTGCCGGTGCCGTTCCAGAGACCACCCCCCTCGGATGCGGCCACGTTATTACTGAACGATCCGCCGTCAATGGTAATGTCTCCGGGGCCGGTGATGTGCAAGCCACCGCCGTTGCCGGGATTCGCGACCGGTGTGGTTCCGACCGGAGCCGAAATGTCGACGCCGGCGCTGTTGCCATCGACTGTGACGTTCGTCAGCAAGGTCGTGGTCGTGGCACCGGAGTTGTCTTCGATCCCACCACCGGCTCGGTTGGCGACGTTGCCGGTGATCATTACTGCCGCCGCGGTTCCATCGATGACTAAAGTCGCACCGTCGTCGACGAAGATCCCACCACCACTCCCGGATGTTCCATCGGCGGCGTTGTTGGAGATCGTAATGCCATTCGTGGTTGGAGCGATCGTGAGTGTCGCAGTGCCGGCTTGTTGAAAGATCCCGCCACCACCTTGATCAGCGTCATCACCGCTGGCGGTGTTGCTGTCGATCAGAATGGCCGCCAGCGTGTCATTAAGCGTCATCGTGCCGGCGCCGGAATTCCACAAGGCACCACCTTCTTCACCGGCCGTGTTGTTTTGGAAGGTCCCGCCGTCGATGGTCACAAAAGCCGCACCGCTTTGGTGAATTGCACCCCCGTTGACGTCGGCATTGTTGCCATCGGCGGGCGTCGTGCCACCGAAGTCGACATCATTTAGTGTGAGAACGGCCGCACTGCCGCTGTTCTCGATCGCACCACCGGCTCGCCCCGCGGAGTTCCCGGTGAAGGTGGTCGTGCCGCCACCCATCGAGTCATCGATAATCATCGTACCTTGGTTGAGAATCGCCCCCCCATCGGCCAACTGATCGACCGTGCCGTCATCGTTGGAATCGCCCGCGAGGTTGTTGGTGAACGTGGAGTTTGTGATCGTCACTCCGCCGACAACATTGTTGTTCAGAATTGCCCCACCACCGGAACCGGCGACACCCCCGACTGCAACGTTCGAGTCAAATGTGCTGGCAGAAATGACAGTCCCGCCGAACGAACCGTCCAACAAGATGGCTCCACCACCATGAGCGGCCATATTGCCTTGGGCGACGTTACCCATGAACATACTGTCCAAAACAACCAGCGTGTTAGCTGCAGCGTTCGTGCTAGAGTTGGCAATTGCGCCACCGGAATCGGTCGCGGTGTTGTCGGTGAAAGTGACCGTATCGACAGTGACTGTACTTTCAATTATCGCGCCGGTTTGAATGAGAATGGCACCGCCAGTCGCCGCGTTCCCACCGGTCAACGTGAGATTAGAGATTCCCACATCGTTTACCGTGCCGGCTGCAACGACATTGACGTCAAAGATGCCGGACGTGTCATTACCGTCGATGGTGATGTTGTTCATCTCACCGTCGATCGTAACGTCGTCGGTGATTTCCATCACACCGAGCGACAAGACAATCGTACCACCCGCCAGACCAGGCGCAAACACGATGGTATCACCGTCGGCCTCGCCCTGATCGTCACCAACACCGGCACCACCTGCACCGCCGACCGTTTCGTTGGCGAGTCGGATGGCTTCACGCAGCGAGAGATCATTTTCACCGCCGGCACCGTCGACATCGGTGGCCGCTCCCATGCCGAAGTCGTCTTCATCGTCGAGCGTGGTGACTACGAACTGTGTGAGCAGGGTTCGATCTTCGAGCGTTTCCGTTGTTGCCGGTAAAACGGAGGTGCGTCGGGCTAAATGTCGTCGTGTGTGACGTGTCCGCTTGTTCCAAGGTAAACGAGCGTGATTGCGAAGGTCCGTGAGCCAGTCGAACGTGAGCATGGTGATTCCTTCAGTCAAAACATTCACTCGCCGATTGGCGAGAGGTGTGGGGAACGACGACAAGAGACGTGTCCGTTGTGAGTCATGACAAATTGGAAATTTGTTGATCTCGTCTGCTTGCCAGGAACATTGAAATTCGATTTGGTCGGCAGTTCAGAATTCGCAGTCTACCGGTTGGGTAAACTGTCGACCACCAAATAATCCCTAGAAACGAAAAAATCCCTATATTCACTCTTTCCGCTAAAGCACCAACTACGGATCCCTACTTACGTCGGGCCGTTGATGCGGAATTCGCGTGAAATACACGTCAAAAGACGATGACGATGCGAGAGCCGGTATCTCGAACTTTGTTTGGTTCGGTTACCGTTCGTGGGTTTCGGTGAGAGGTGTCGGGGAGTCCGACGAGTCTGGTGTCTCGGGATCACTGGGATCGAACACGATGTCCATGCCGAGCCAGAGCGCACGGGCATGCCGGAAAAACAGAACAGGGAAACCGAAGCAAAAGATCAGAAGCGGCCAGAGAAGCTGACCGCCCGGAATGCCCCATCCAAAACGCAGGGCGACGAAGGTAATCGTGGTGATTAAAGCGGTGAACGCGTAATTGACGTACGTGGATCCGAGAAAGTACCCGGGCGCTCGTTCATACCGTAAGTTGCAGTTGGGACACGCAGTGTTCATCCGAAACCAACCGGCGAACAATTTTCCCACGCCGCAACGCGGGCAACGCAGCCGGACGGCTCGAGGGATGGCCTCACCGATCGATATCTTCGCAGAAGACGAGTTCATGAGCGCGGCTTCGGTTTCCCGGTCGGGACGCGTGTCTGGCCACAGCGGGACATCATTTGTTCAATTCGGACAACCTGTTAAGGTTTCAACATCGGCTTGCCGTGGTGGAAACCATCGTGACAGTGATTGCACTGCCCGATCATCGCTTCGTACGCTTTGCGAGCGGTGGCGAAGTCTTTCTTGCGAGCAGCAGCGAACAATTCCCCACCGTGCTTGCGAACAGCTGTCGAGTACTTCTGCCAACTTTCGACGTCATCACTCTTATATGGTTTATGCAAGAGGAGCAAGTTGCCCCCCTCGGCCAAGACCAGCGAATTCGCTTTGATCGACTTCCAGCCGGTGTTGTTCTCGGGTTCTTCGGCCATGCTGGTGTGCAAGGCTTTGTACGCTGGTTCGAAGTAGTACTCCATAAACTCGTGCATGTTCGGCTCAACCGGTGCGAGATTCGACGAGTCCGCGGGAGCGTTCGGTTCGGCCGATTCCAAATTCGTCAGGAGACCGCCCAGACATGTCATCAATCCCAAAGCCAGAAGCCAAGATACTTTTCGCATTGAGTTTTCCTTGTCTTGCGTGTGTTTAAGAGGTGTATCGCTCACAGAACTAACATTCCTTGGCCGAAATTGCCACTCCGACGGAACCAGGAATTTTCGCGAGATGGGTCAGGCTGGAAGTCTGTCGGGCCGCCTTCTACGATGTCGTTTCGTAGATGTCCACGATTGTCGAAACTGAAACCGATTTCTCTGTCAACTTGCGATTTGTCATGCCCACTCCCACCGTTTGTGTTCTCCGCGCCCCTGGCACTAACTGCGACTTGGAAACGGCTTACGCATTCGAAATGTGGGGAGCAAAGGCCGAACGGGTCCATCTGTTCCGTGTCTTGGAACAACCGGAAACATTGATGGATTACCAGATTCTGTGTCTGCCCGGCGGATTCAGTTACGGTGATGACGTGGGAGCCGGCGTCGTTTTCTCCCGAAAACTGCGAACGCCATTGTCGGATGTGTTAGGTCGATTTCTCTCCGAAGACCGTTTGGTGCTTGGAATTTGCAACGGATTCCAAGTCTTGCTCAAAAGCGGGATACTCCCAACGGGCACCGAAACGTGGCCACCATCCACCACCGCACCCGCCACTCTGACCTGGAATGAAAACGGTCGTTACACCGCCTTGTGGGTCCATCTGCAAGTCGCAGCGAAGTCGAATGTTTTCTTGCGGAACATCGACGACATTGAACTCCCCATCGCCCACGCGGAAGGTCGCTTCGTGACCCGCAACGACTCCGACACTGGCTGGTTGGAACAACACACCGCATTGACCTACACCAACCCGCCAATCAAAAACTTAGAAATTTCGAGATCCGCGACCGAGGTTTTGCCGTTCCCTCAGAATCCAAACGGTTCGCTGGCTAACATCGCCGGTCTGAGTGATGCCACCGGACGAGTCTTAGGACTGATGCCCCACCCGGAGCGATTCATTCACAAGACTCAACATCCGAATTGGACCCGTCAACCGAATCGTGCAACCGACGAGGAGTTTGGTGCTGGAGCGAAAATCTTCCAGAACGCAGTCGAATATTTTCAGTGAAATTTCGACGAGATTCGTCAATAATCACAAATGTTCAACGAACTCCCTTCAAAAGGCAATTCCCTTCCCATCGCATCTCGGAAAGCGAGTCACATTATGAAGCGACTGATTCTCGGCGGACTGCTCACCTGTTTTCTCGGGGCCACGCAGTTTGCTCACGCAGCGGATCCGGTGCAACTTCGGTACAAGTTTACGCCTGGGAAAGTTGACACCTATCAAACGGTCAACAAGACCAAACAAGACATTTCCGTGTCCGGCCAGGAGCTGAGTAACACCATCGACATGACGATCACCGCCACTCGCGGAGTCGAAGGTCAAACCGATGATGGCAAGTACCGAGTGAAATCCACGAACAAGGGAATCAAAGTTCAGGGCGATTTTGGTCCTGCCGGGAAATACAAGTACGATTCCGAAGCGATCGAGCAGGATGGTGGTTCGGTATTGTCCGAGACGCTGAATCCGGTATTCGGTAGTCTTGCCAGTATCGAAGTGACTTTCACCGTCTCTGATCGGGGTGAAGTCGGGGAAGTCTCGGGATACGCCGAAGCCATGCAAGGAGTCCTACAAGGCCCCGCGGCTGCTGCGTTCACCGGAGGCGGCACCGACGAAGCGTTCAAATCGAGCGTATCCGATACGCTTCCAGAGCTTCCCAAAGATGCCGTCAAAGTGGGTGATTCTTGGACCATTCCATACGACCTCAACATGAAAGGTCTTGGGACCTTCAAAGGTAAGCGAACCTACACGCTCGACGAAGTCGCCGAAAAAGACGGTCACCAAGTTGCTACGATTTCGATGGAAATGGAGTTAGAAGGAGATATCGATATCAAGCAAGGTCCCGCGAAAGTCACCGGGAAATTTGAAATCACTGATTCCGATGCGAAATATTACCTCGACTTGGATACCGGTCGAATCACGTCTTCAGACTTGAAATTCACGCTGGATGGCAAACTCAATACCGACATCAACAACCAGACAATCGCGACCGACCTTTCACAAGAGCAGAACACATCCACCAAGCTCATCGAAACGGCTGAATAACAAACGCTCCCCCGAGCCTTTTGAAAATCGACACCCGGAACGTCATGATAGACGCTCCGGGTTTTTCGTTGCCGCGAACTGAAGGTGGATTTTCGATGCGCTCATTCTGTTGGTTGCTTGGTGTGCTGTCGATCTTCGATGGCCTGAACCCTGCTCGTGGCGACGACCACAAGGCTCGGCCGAACTTTGTCATCGTGTTGGCTGATGACATGACCTACACCGATCTCGGCTGCTTCGGCAACTCCGATGTGCAAACGCCGAACCTCGATCGGTTGGCGTCGCAAGGGATGAAACTGACGCGGTGTTTCTCTCCGGCTCCGATGTGTGCCCCAACTCGGTCCGCCCTTTACACCGGATTGTTCCCGGTGCGAAATGGTGCTCATCCTAATCACAGCCGCGTGCATGATAGTGTTCGCAGTTTGCCTCATTTTTTGAAGCCGTTGGGTTATCGTGTTGCCCTCGCCGGCAAACGACACATCAAACCGCAGGCATCGTTTCCGTTCGAATATCTCGGGAAAGGAAAGCAACTCGATTTCCCTGCCATCCGAGAGTTCATCAACCGCGACTCTTCGCAGCCGTTCTGTCTGGTGGTGACATCGAATCACCCCCATGAACCATGGTCGAACGGCGACGCAAGACAATACGACGCTGCGAAACTCACCGTCCCGCCGTATCTCGTCGACACCCGCGTGACTCGTCAGGCAATGACGAAATACTATGCTGAGGTCACAGCATTCGATCAACAAGTTGGCCGAGTGCTCAAACTTCTCGATCAAACCAAGAAGGCCGAGAATACGTTGGTCAGTGTGTTCACCGAACAAGGATCGAGTTTCCCCCATTGCAAATGGACTTGTTACGACACCGGCTTACAAGCGGCGGGAATCGTGCGTTGGCCGGGCATTGTGAAACCGAATTCCGAGTCGGCCGCGATGGTGCAGTATGTCGATGTCCCGCCGACTTTCATTGCCGCCGCAGGTGGCGATCCTTCGGAGTACGACTTCGATGGCATAAGTTTCCTACCCGTTCTCAAAGACGAAACCGAGACACATCGGGAATTCGTTTATGGAGTGCAAACGTCGAAAGGCATCATCGCCGGTCCCGATGCCTACGGCATTCGCTCGGTCCGCAGCGAACGTTACAAACTGATTTGGAACATCAATCACGAAACCGAGTTCCAGAACGTGGTGACGGCTCGACACCCTGTTTTTCAAGACTGGAAAACACAAGCTGCAAACAACAACAAACTCGCGTTGGAATATGTCAAAGCTTATCAAGATCGGCCGGAATACGAGTTTTACGATCTGTCGGCGGATCCGTATGAACTGAAGAACTTGGCTGGGTCCAAGGAATATCAAACCGAACAAAACCGCTTGCGTCGCGAACTCGAACGTTGGATGAAGCAACAAGGCGACGCCGGCCACGAAACCGAATTCGACGCGCTCAATCGACAAGGGCGAGAGTAGAAAAAACACCGCCCATACTCTTTGTGAAAATCAGGAACTATTCCTATGAGCGAGTCCACGCCAGCACACCGTCGACCGATGTGGCTTGGAGTGATGACATTGACCGTCTTGGCAATTTGTTGTCCTCACACCGCGAATGCGAAACCGCCAAACTTTATTGTGGTGTTTTGCGATAATCTCGGTTACGGCGATATCGAACCGTTCGGTTCCACGATTCACCGCACGCCAAACCTGAACCGCATGGCTCGGGAGGGTCGAAAGTTCACACACTTCTGTGTGACTGCCGGTGTTTGCACACCATCACGGGCCAGTCTGATGACGGGTTGCTACTCGCAGCGGATCGGCTTGCATACGAATCCACGAGACGGTTGGGTCCTGCGACCAGTCTCGCGTTACGGATTGAACCCCGACGAAAACACCATTGCCGAGGTGCTCAAACCGCAAGGATACGCAACGGCCATTGTCGGGAAATGGCATCTCGGAGATCAACCACCATTTCTGCCCACACGACAAGGGTTCGATTGGTTTTTTGGTGTGCCTTACTCCGACGACATGACCGAACGCGTGTGGGAGAAAGACGGTTCCCGTTGGCCGCCGTTACCGTTGATGGAAAATGAGACCGTCATCGAAGCGCCCTGCGATCGCAATGGCCTCACCAAACGCTATACCGAACGCGCGATGGAATGGATCGCCGAACACAAATATCAACCGTTCTTTCTGTACTTTCCCCAAGCAATGCCCGGCAGCACGAGCACACCGTTTTCAAGTGATGCATTTCGTGGAAAGAGCAACAATGGGCCTTGGGGTGATGCGATCGAGGAACTCGACTGGTCAATCGGTCAAATGCTTGACGGGCTCGTCGAACTGGGTATCGCGGAAGACACACTTGTGATCTGGACGTCCGACAACGGAGCGCCGATCAACCGCAATTTGGAGGACATCAGTCGCGGTTCGAATCGACCGTTACATGGCCGAGGTTACACAACAAGTGAAGGCGCCTTCCGCGTGCCGACTCTCGTGTGGCAACCCGGCGTCGTTCCAGCGGGCACCGTCTGTGATGAACTCGCCACCACGATGGATCTCCTCCCCACGTTCGCAACTCTCGCCGGCACCGCGCCACCACAAAACCGAAAGATCGATGGCCATGACATCACGGACCTGATTACCGGCGAGGACAACGCGGAATCCCCGTATGAAGCGTTTTACTACTATCAAGAAGAGCAACTGCAAGCGGTACGGTCCGGCCCATGGAAGTTGTTTCTGCCACTCGAAACATGGCGAAGCCATCCGCATTTCACGAAGAAACAGCCGGCGAAACCGCTGTTGTTCAACGTCACCACCGATGTCGCGTGTAAGCGGAATGTCGCAGACGAACATCCGGAAATTGTCGCCAAGCTTCAGAAGTACGCAGAGAACGCCCGACGGGAACTCGGCGATGTCGACCAATCGGGAACCGGTCAGCGACCACGGGGAGAAATCACCCAAGAAGATGTCCGCGCCATTCGACTTTCGCAAACCCCGAAGAACTAGTCTTATGTTTCGATGGCGAAAGCCGAGCGACGCCGATATTGCTCAGTTCATCACCAGTCAAGCACCGACCACGTGGAATTATCCGCAGGTCGGTGCGACTCGTGATCACGATCCGCCGGCGGGCTACATCGTCGATCATACGCGAGTCAAAATCGGCGAAGGCTTAGCGACTTTCCAACGGGGATGTCAAGCACTTCAGAGATGGAAACAGTTCGAACTGGGGTGGGTGTCGCTGTACCATACGGAATTTCCACCAGAACCAGGTCGCACGGTTGCCGTGTTAGCTCACTCGCTGGGAATGTGGATTCTCAATGCCACGCGAGTGGTGTATTTAGTCGAGGAAGAAACGCCGATCAAACGTTTCGGCTATGCCTATGGCACGCTCCCTCAGCATGTCGAATGCGGCGAAGAACGCTTCCAAGTCGACTGGGATCCGGCCACCAACGACGTCTACTACGATATCTTGGCGTACTCGCGACCGTCGCATATTCTCACGAAGATCGGCTTTCCTTATACCAGGTACAAGCAACGACAGTTCGCCCGCGACTCGGTCCAGGCTGTGAAGCGGGCGGTCTCGTGAGTTGATGCAACATCACCACCGGACATCACGGATTCACGCCGCATAGTCGGTTATCGATATCCAACTGCCGGTCCGCACTGGTGACTGTTTCATCGTTGCCAACATACGCACGAGCATGCCCGACCACGGCGGTCAATAACAGACCGAGCAAACAGAACGTCGGCAGATGATAGCTGTCGAGCAGGTATGTCCCCATTTTGCCGACAAACGTGCGGTTAAGAATCAGTACGGTGAACACATACGCTGCCAACAACACTCCACTGATACGTGGTAACGAGCGGTTCGCAAGTTGCCCCCGCAATAGCAAATACAGAATCGGCAGAACACCCACGCAATGTTGTCCCCATGTCAACGGGGAATACAACAGAATCATCACCGAGATCGCCGCCGCTTCCCAGAGCAACCGCGGATCATTCCGGTCGGTCGCCGCTCGTCGGAATTGCCAGAACACCCCACCTGCCAACGACAACATAATGAGCTTGATCGCCCATGCCGCTTGTTGGGGTGGCAGGTTCAAAAAATCCACGTACGCGGGGTGATCGATGCGGGCATCATGACCGGGCGGCAACGCGAACAGGTAACGTCCCAATGCCGGTTGAAGCGACATGTTCTGCAACGGTTCCTCGCCCAGCACACCTTGAGCCGGGTCCGTATTCGCTAACCCACGGGATGCATTTTGATACCACACCTGATGCACCAACGCGAAATTGTCCCACCCCATGATCAATGCCGGTGAAAGCATCAGCGCCGCTGTTACACCGATCGAACTAGCCACGATCTTCCACTGACGTTTCCAGGCGAACCACACAATGAACAACGCCGGCGTCATCTTCAATGCGACCGCCAACCCAAGACATCCACCACCAAGCACGTCGCGTTTCTTGGTCCATAGATAGAACGACAACCATGCGAGTGTGACGAGCGTGAGATTAATGCCACACTCCAGCACGTCTCGAATCAAAAATCTGGACGCCATCAACGTGGCCAATGTCATGACCCAAAACGATCGCTGTTCGTCCATCGGCCAATGACGATCCGCGAACTTGCCAAGTGTGCGTGCCAATCCCCAAAAAGCGAGCAGAAACAACGGTACCAACACCACCTGAGCGGCCCTGGTCGGCAGAATTGTAAGCGGCGCATGAGCCAATGCCCAAAACGGCAAATAAGGCAAATCGGTTCCGTGGTCGCCGTAGAGAAATTCGCCCGCGACCAATCGTCGACCGAACTCCCAGTGGAGTTTGAAGTCCCCGACTTCCTTGCTACCCACTCGCACCCACTGCACCGCAAACGCGATCAAGCCGAGAGTGATGACAACGGTCTTCCAACGCGCCGCCGCTTTCTCGGAGTGCAGACGGAGCGGCGTAACCAAACGGAGCGACATACGGGGAATCCTTACCTGCAATAAATGACCGTCATCCTACGGTCGCAAAACTTATCTCGAATTTGGCAGCGGAAGCATCGTCACCGAAGTCGCTTAACCTTCGGGATAGAACGGCGTGGAATTTTGATCGAAAGTCCCAGACTTGGATGGACTGGGTTTCTTGGCGGGATACACGGCTTCAATCACTGGTCGGGCCACGGATTGTTTACCGGTCTGCGTCGGTTGCCGTCCGCTGACTCGGGTCAGTTTAATCACGGTGGCATCGTCCTCGTTGCCGTGAAGCTTCAGAGTGACTTCATTCGGGGAATCGACGACGGCCACACCAACTAACGTGCCGTTCGCTGACATGCCGTTCAATTCGACGTTGAAGGCTATGCCCTTATGTTTTCGTGGTTCGAGCTTCAGTCGAACTTCAAAAGGGATACTCTGGCCAGTCGGGACGGTCAGACCCGTCAGTTGGTCCAAGCGAACGTGCTGACCGCTCTTCATGTCTTCGGGATCGGCAGTAAATGCGATCCAACCGCTATCCGTCGCTTTTCGGCTAACTGACTCCTCGCCAGTCAACGACACCTTACGGATTTCGTACGAGAAGAACCCCATCAGCCGTGTTTCAGGCGCAACCTCAACACGCACTTCCACATCCGCGGTCGACGTTTCCGCTGGTTCCGCAAACGCATCGAATGACATGGAACACAACAGAGCGACACTCAAACTCAAACCGGCTTTGACGAACTTTGGCAACAGCATCGGTCGATTTCCTCGTTCTTGCGGTCGTGAAGGCTTATGCCGAACCGGGAATCAATGCGAAAGCTAGGCGGAACGGGAAATGCTGTCAACGTGAGTTGGTCGGTCCCTGTTCGGGGGCCTGGAATCTCTTTATCATCGGGCGGAGAATTTGGCCATCGCCTGAACGAAGGAAACAGCAGATGCAGTTGGAAGGCAAGAACGCGTTAATCACCGGGGCGTCCAAAGGAATCGGTGGGGCCGTTGCCATTGAATTGGCCCGGCGAGGGGCGAACGTTGCAATCAACTACCGCTCCGACACGGAGGGAGCAAACGCCGTCGCTGAGGAAGTTCGAAGACTCGGCCGGAAAGCCCTGCTGCTCCAAGCGGATGTCTCCGATCAAGCGGCCGTCGAAGACATGGTGGCCCAAACGGTTTCCGAGTTCGGCTCATTAGACCGTTTCGTCTCGAACGCGGTATATTCTGACCGCGAACGCATGATCAAAGCCGACATGGAAGGCTTTCGTCGCACGATCGACGTGACCATGTGGGGCGCGTTTTACGGAGTGCGGGCAGCCTCTCAGCAGATGGTCAAGCAGGGCGGTGGCGGGGCGATTTGCGTCGTCAGTTCCCCGCACGCAGTCATCCCAATTCCCACCGCGATGGCCTACAACATGGCCAAAGCCGCAATCGATCATATGGCTCGCACGGCGGCGATCGAACTCACGCGGTATAAAATCAATGTCAATGTCGTGCATCCCGGTTGGATCGACACCCCCGGCGAACGCAAGTTCTTCAGCGAAGAACAGATCCAACAAGGCGCGAAAGGACTCCCCTGGGGACGCCTCGGCCAGCCCGAAGAAATCGCCAAAGCCGTCGCTTACGTGCTCAGCCCCGACGCCGAATACATGACCGGCAGCACCCTCACCATCGACGGCGGCGTCTCCCTCCCCTGGTGGAGCAACCGCGACGAAGGCGCGATGTGACGCGTGGGGTCGAGAGACTAGGGACTAGAGGCTAGTAACGTAGGCTGGGACAAGTCCCAGCTTTCTCTCACGTTATAACGCGACTGAAAGCTGGGTTACGCCTTGCTAACCCAGCCTTGTATCTTGCAAGCGACTATATTGGATCTTGGTTTTCGTG